>DASUME010000610.1:0-8230 GCA_036277895.1 Polyangiales bacterium | reverse complement strand
GAGCCCGGTGTCGTAGCTGGCCGGAACCGGCAGCATCATGCCGACCGCGACCAAGCCGAGCGCACCGACCACGCGGACGCGCTTGCCCCAGCGGCGGCCGCCGCGGGCTCCCACCTGATCCAGGTGTTGCTCCCACGCCTCGCGCAGCGCCTCACGCATCTGGCGTGCGCTCTGGAAGCGGTCGCTCCGGCGCTGCGACATCGCACGGTCGACCCAGTTCTCGAGGGCCTCGTGCACGTCCCGAAGCTTGCGGAGCGGGGTAGGTCGCGTGTGCAACACCGCCGCGACTACCTCCCCCGTGGTCTCACCCTCGAACGCGGTCCGACCGCTCATCATCTCGTAGGCGACCACGCCGACCGCGTACAGGTCCGCGCGAGAGTCCACCGTCGGGCCGACGATCTGCTCGGGCGCCATGTAGTGTGGCGTGCCCACGATCGCGCCCTGCTGGGTGAGCATCGGGTTGGACTGCACGTCCGTCTTCTGCGTGGGCTCGCGCTCCGCGCCCACGTTCTTGCTGACGCCGAAGTCCATCAGGCGGATCCGGAGCATGCCCTCCGCGTTCGTCTGCAGGATGATGTTGGGCGGCTTGATGTCGCGGTGCACGATGCCCGCGCGCTCGATCGCGTCGACCGCGAGCAGCAGGTCCTCGGTGATCTGGACCGCGATGTCGAGCGGCAGGGCGCCCTGGAGCAGCACGTTCTCGAGCGTGCGGCCCGAGACCCGCTCCATGACCACGTACGGCGTGCCGTCCGGCAGCTCGCCCACGTCGTAGATGCGCGGGATATGCGGATCCTCGAGGCTGGCACAGACGTGCGCCTCGCGGAGCAGACGGGCGTGGGCGCCGTCCATGAACTCGTCCGAGACGTCGATCACCTTCAGCGCGACCGAGGCGCCGAGGCGGGTGTGCAGCGCCTCGTACACGATCGCGGTGCCACCCTCGCCGAGCACACCGCGCACGATCAGGTGGTCGCCGATGCGGGTGCCGGGCGGCAGGCGGTGCCGGCGGTCGAGCTCGCCAGCCTGGTCGATCGACCGTTCCATCGAGCTGGGCGAGCTGGATGCAGCTTCGCTCGCATGGGGCCTCGCGCCCTCCTCGGCCTTGCCTTCGAGCAAGGATGCGTATTCGTCAGCTGCAGCCGCGGTCATGAAACCTCCAGCGAGTCTCGCCAGTGGGAAGTGCAATCGTCGTGCCGACGAGCTTTCGCTCCCGCGCGGCACCCAAGGTCCGTGGTGACCGTCCCCGATCGGGGGGGCAGAACCGCAATCCAGGTCGCCGATTTACCCGCGATCCAAGGCGTTCGGTGCGCTGCCGCTCGTGCGCCAAGCTGCCACAACGGCGCACGATTGCCGCAACGCCGCACGCGCTCACTGCCTGTGCCGAAGTGTGCCTGGGGCTGATTGGACGAGGTCACCGTACGACTCCCGATCGTTCCTGAGTTCGTGGCCGAAGCAGCACCGTAACAGCGAACTTTGTCCGCTTTCTTTCGGGGAAATGATCGCGGCACGAGCCGACCACGAAAGCGTATGAGCTGCCGAGAAGCAGTCCGCAAGGAAGCTTTCTTCGTCATTCGATCACCCTACGGGGTGGTCCGTGGGCCGCGTCTCAGAACGACTGAATGAGTACGTCGCGGCGGCCGCCGGCTTTCCCCGAAGCTGGGCCGACCACCCCGTCCTTCTCCATGCGCTCGACGAGCTTCGCGGCTTTGTTGTATCCGATGCCGAGCTGACGCTGCAGGTGGCTGATCGAACAGTAGCCAGCTTGCGCGACGATCGCGACACTTCTGTCATAGAGGGGGTCATCGCTCTTGCCGCCTGCGGGCAAGCTGTCGACTCCACCGTCTTCGTCGTCGCGCGGGCGCAAGATACTCTCGTCGTAGATCGGCTTACCCTGAGTGCGCAGGAAGTCGCACAGCGCGGTGACTTCGTCCTCGCTGATATAGGCGCTGTGCACGCGCTTCAGGTCGCTCGCGCCAGGCGGGATCATCAGCATGTCGCCCATGCCGAGCAGGTGCTCGGCGCCCTGTCGGCCGAGGATGGTCTTGGAGTCTTCGCGCTGGCTCACCTTGAACGCGATGCGCGCCGGGAAGTTCGCCTTGATCATGCCGGTGATGACGTCGACGCTCGGGCGCTGGGTGGCAAGAATCACGTGAATTCCAGCGGCGCGCGCCTTCTGCGCGAGGCGCGCGATCGCGGACTCCACGTCCTTGGCGGCGACCATCATCAGGTCCGCGAACTCGTCGACGACGAGCACCACGTACGGAAGCTTCTCCGGCGTGGGCAGCGGATCCGGCTCCTCGTCGCCGTCCGGCATCACCCAGATCTCTTCGCCGCCCGGACCGAAGCCGCGCACCTTGCCCGCGCGCCCTGGCCACAGCTTCTCGGCCGGCATCTCGCCGGAGAGCACCTTCTCCACGCGCTGGTTGTAGGTGGTGACGTTGCGCGCACCGGCCTCGGAGAAGAGCTGGTAGCGGCGCTCCATCTCGTCCACGGCCCAGCGCAGCGCGAGGGACGCCTTCTTCATGTCCGTAACGACGGGCAACAGCATGTGCGGAATACCGTCGTAGACCGCGAGCTCGACCATCTTCGGGTCGATCATCAACAGGCGTACTTCTTCCGGCGTGCGCTTGAACAGCAGCGACGCGAGCATGACGTTGAGGCCCACGCTCTTGCCGGCGCCAGTCGCACCTGCGACCAAGAGGTGCGGCATCTTCGACAAGTCGCCGTAGAAGGGCTGGCCCGCGATGTCCTTGCCGAGCGCGATCGGGAGCGGACCGGTCTGCTTTTCCCAGCGTTCGTCCTCGACGATTTGACGCAGGCTCACGGTCTGACGCTGTGCGTTAGGGAGCTCGAAGCCCACGCGCGCCTTGCCCGGGATGGGCGCCACGATGCGCACCTTCTGGGCCGCGAGGCTCATCGCCAGGTCGTCCGAGAGGCCGGCGATCTTGGAGATCTTGGTGCCGCTCTTGGGCTCGAACTCGTACATGGTGACGACCGGGCCGGGGTGGATCTCGTCCACGCGACCCGTCACGCCGTACGCCTCCAGCTTCTCCACCAGCTTGGCCGCGTTCAGCTTCAGCTGCGCCTTGTCGATGTTGAAGTCGGTCGCGATGATCGGCTCGAGCAGCGAGGTGGCCGGCAGCTGGTACGGGCGCTTGGTGCCCTCGACGATGCGCTGCTCGATGCGCACCGGTCGTTGCTGCGCGTCCGGCGAGGGCGCGACGATGGTCGGATCCTTGGGTGCGCCCTTGCGCGCAGCCTTGGCGGCGACGGCTGGGATGTCTTCCGGCTCGTCCTCCTCGGCTTCCTCGTCGCCTTCTTCCTCGTCGCCTTCCTCCTCGTAGACGACGTCCTCGTCTTCATCCTCTTCCTCGAACATGTCCTCGTCGTCGTCGCTCTCCTCTTCTTCCTCTCCCAGCTCCTCGTCGACCTCCTCCAGCTCCTCGTCGTCCTCCAGCGCGATCTCCAGCTGCTCGCCCTTCTTCTTGCGCTTGTTCTTGGCGCTGGGCCGGGTGGAGCGCTTGGGCTGGGCGGCTTCCTTGGCCTCGCGCCAGGCGTCGCGGATGCCGAGCAGACCGTGCGAGGCCCACTGGAAGCCGGAGAGGAAGCGGCGCCACACCGCGCTCACGCCCTCGTAGGTCATCCCGGTGATGCTGACGGTGGTGCGCAGCACCAAGGTGACGAGCAGCACCGTGACGCCGACGACGAACGCGCCGGCGAAGCCGAACAGCGAGCGCAGCAGCTCGCCGAACACCGCGCCCAGGTTGCCACCCGGGAGCTGGCCCCCGAATACCCGTGTCTCGGGGAAGCCGAGGTGGATCAGCGCGCAGCCGACGAAGAGCAGCACCAACATCGCGGCCAGGTTGGCCAGCCCGAGCGGCGAGGGCCGGCGCGCGAACAGCCGGCCGGTGAAGGCGAGCAGCTCCAGCGGCAGCAGCCAGGCCGGTACGCCGAAGGCGAGCGTCAGCATCTGGCCCAGCCCGTGGCCGAAGGCACCGACCCAGTTGGTGGTGGTCGCGTGCGCGTCGTACGAGCACAGGGACAGCACGGTAAGCGCTGTCAGAGCAGCACACACGATGCCCAAAACTTCACGGCGCCGACTCGGGGGGGAGTCGAGATTGCCGCGCTTGCCGGTAGCCTTCGATGTGCTTGCACGAGCCACGGCGCACGTCTCCTGGGGGGGAGGCTAGGCGTCGGTGCCCGGCCTGGTCAACTAAGGGTAGCGAACGCGACGCGCACGTCGCAGTAAGCAACAATCGTTCGGGTTGTACGCCGAGCCTCGAACGTCCTATTCTCTGGCGGGCCTCGGACAAGGCCGAGCTCTCGGCTCGGCCCTGGGGGAAGGCCCAGCGTGGAGTACCACTCCGTTAGATGCGCGTACGTGAGGATCGAACAGCGATGCAAGCTCCGAGAGCTGTCGAGAGGCCACTGAGTCGAAGCACGCGGTTTCTCCGCGAGCGAGCCAAACAGAACGCACGCGCGACCTGGGTCGCGATCTTGTTGGTTGTCGGTGCTTGTAAGGTCGGCGCCGAGGACATCGAGTATTGGAAGGGCACGGTCAAGGGGCCAGGGAAGATCGTTTCGGTGATGCTCGCCGGCAAGTACCCGATGGACCTGCGCACGCAGGCCGCGCTGGCGCTCGTCGACATGGAGCGCACGGACCGCGACGGCACCAACGATCTGCAACAGGGGTTGACGCGGCTCGAGGACGACGAGCGCAACCAGATCATCTCCGGCATGGTGCCCGGGCTCGAAGGCCTGATGAAGCAGGTCGATCCGAGCGCATCCGGCGCCGCCAGCCCGCGTCAGATCCGCGCCAAGGACGCCGCGTTCGTGTTGATCACCCATGCGCCGCCAGACGTGAAGCAGAAGCTCACGGACGACGTGATCGCCTGGTACATGGAAGACTTCAACGGCCGCAGCCTGGCCGGCAACTACAGCGCCGAGCAAGTCGTGCGCGCGCTCGGGCCGGCCGCCGGCAAAGAGCTGATCAAGGGCATGAAGGCGCGTATGCCTGCCCCGGCGCTGGTGAAGATGGTGCAGCTGATCGGCTCGGTCGGCGACGCCGCCACCAAGAAGGACGCCGGCGCGAAGCTGATCGCGATCGCCGACGAGATGGAGAGCAAGGACTTCCTCGCCTGGGTAAAGCAGTCCGTGAAGGAGCAGGCCGAGCGGCAGAAGGCGAAGCTCGACGCCAAGCAGCTCGACAAGGCCGCCGACGCCAACAAGGACAACTTCATCAACGAGGGGGCGATCCCCGCGATGAAGTTCCTGGCCGACGTGCCGACGGTGAAGAAGCGGCTGCTGCAGATCGCGTCCACGCCGGCGGCTGGTGACGTGGGGACCACGCGGCGCACGCATGCGCTGATGGCGCTCGAGGGCAAGGTCGACAGCAGCGATCTGCCGCAGATCATGCAGCTCGCGCTGAGCAAGGACAACCCCACCACCGTGCGCGACTACGCGTTCGACCGAGTGGGTGACATCCGCAGCGCAGACGCGTTGCCCGAGCTGCAGAAGCTGGTCGGCAGCAACGAAGATCCACGCCTGCGCTGGCGCGCGGGGGAGCTGATGCTCGCGATCGGCGGCGCCGGTGCGGTGAGCGACTTCTTCAGCCGCCTGCCGTCCAACGGCGACTACCCGCCCGAGGAGCTGGAGGGCTACGCCACGCGCCTGGGCCAGATCGCGCCGGCGCCCACCGAGCAGATCAAGGCACAGCTGAGCGGCTCGAGCTGGTTCGGCAAGGTGATCGCGCTGCGCTACTTCGAGCGCAAGGGCGGAGCCGACGACCTCAAGCGCATCGACGGACTCACCGGCGACAAGACGGCGATCAAGGGGCCGCGCTGGGGCAAGACCAAGACGGTGGGTGACGTGGCCAGCGAGGCCGTTGCCGACGCCAAGCAGCGCCTGGCGGACCCAGGGGCGAAGTGATGCAAGCGCAAGAGCAGCCGATGACCCAGGATCACAACAAGAAGACGCTGCGCCAGTTCCAGTGCCGAGATTACCTGTGGGAGATCTTCGAGCAGATGGGCGCAGAGCTCGAGTGTTCCACCGACTACCTGGTGAACGAGGCGATGCGTCAGTACGCGCGCTCGCGCAACTGGGGCGCGCAGAACAACGCGGTCGGAGGAGCGCCTGCCGTGATCGCAGCGCCGCCGCTGGCCGCGGTGCAAGCGCCGGCGCGGCCTTCGCTGCCGAACAACGCGCCGCCGCTGCCGCCGAACCCGCGTATCCCGGCCGGCATGCCGCCGCTGGCATCGCCGCGCCGCCCGCCGCAGCAGTCGGGCTCGAACGCGGCAGTGCGTCCGGTCGCAGCCACCGTGCCGCCGCCGCTCCCGGGTGGTGGCGCAGTGCCCGTTGCACGCGGCGACATGCCGCCGCTGTCCGTGATCTTCAACGGCCAGAAGGTGCCGGTGAACAAGGAAGAGTTCGTGATCGGGCGCGGCTCGAAGACCGCGGACCTGCCGATCAAGGATGGCAACATCTCACGCCGTCACGCCGCGATCGTGCTGCAGAACGGCGCCTTCTACATGAAGGATCTGGGCAGCACCAACGGTGTAGAGTTCAACGGGGAGCGCGTGGAGTCGCGCCGCATCGAAGAAGGCGACGTCTATCAGCTCTGTGACTACGAGCTGAGGTTCACCTACCACTGAGGGCACCATGTCCGCGAGCGCGCGCAACGCCGTCGAAGTCTCCGGCCAGCTCGGGGGCGACACCGTCGTGCTCGTGCATGGCTTCGGGGTGGACCAGACGGCGTGGAGCCGCGTGCTGCCGTTCTTCGAGCGGCACTTCCGCGTGCTGCGCTACGACCTGACCGGGCTCGGTCGATCCGATTTGGATGCGTACCATCCGGCGCGCCACGCGTCTCTGCACGGGCATGCCGACGATCTGCGCGAGATCTGCCAGGAGCGCGGCATCCGCGAGGCGATCGCGGTGGGGCACTCGGCGGGCGGCATGGTCGCGCTGCTGGCGGGGATCGCGGAGCCGGGGCTGTTCAAGAAGCAGGTGCTGCTGTCTTCGTCGCCGCGCTACGTGAACGAGGCCGACTATCGCGGCGGCTTCGAGCAGCACGAGGCCGAGCAGGTGATCCACGCGATCGCGCGCGACTACATCGCGTGGGTGAACAGCGTGGCGCCGGTGGCCGCGGGCTCCGACGCGAGCACCACCGAGCAGGTCCACAGCTACTTCCGGCGCGTCGACCCGGAGATCGCGGAGCACATGTTCCGCACCATCCTGTTCGCCGATCACCGCGACGCGCTCCCGCACACGAAGATCCCGACGTTGGTGGTGCAAGCGACGCGCGATGCCTTCGTGCCGCCCGAGGTGGCGAAGTACATCTCCGAACGCATCCCCGGCGCGCAGCTACAGATGCTGAGCGGCACCGGCGGCCACTACCCCCACCTCGGCGCCCCCACCGCCGTGGTCACCGCGCTGCAGGACTTCCTCTTATAGACGTAGACGTTGACGTTGACGGCGACGCGAACGGCGACGATCGACGGCAAGAAGCGCAAGCCTGTCGGTAGGGTTCACGTTCACGTTCACGTCAACGTCAACGTCAACGACTGGTTAGCTGCGCTCTAGGGCTAGCTCGTGGGCTTGGTGGTAGGCGGTGCCCAGGCGGGTCCAGTCGAAGTCCCAGGAGCGGCGTTCGACTTCGTTGCGCATCTCGACGCGGTGGCGGCGGGTCTGCTTGGTGAAGGCGAGTAGGCGCTTGGTGAGATCGGCGGCGGCGTCGTGGAAGCTCTTGCCGCGGCGCTCGAGCACCGCCACGCCCTTGGTCTCGAGCTCGGGGTGTTGCTCGCGCACGTAGCGCCCGAAGCCGGCCAGGTCGCTCGAGATCGACGGCGTGCCGAGCGCCATGCACTCCAGCGGCGTGTAGCCCCACGGCTCGTACGCGCTCGGGAACAGCCCGAGGTGACAGCCGCGCACGAACTGGTCGTACTCGATGCCCCAGAGCGGGTTCGCCGGCCCGATGAACTCCGGGTGGTAGATGACCTTGACCGGATCGTCCTGGCGGTTGAACAGCCCGAGCTTGCGCAGGTGCGCGAGCACTGGGTCGTTGGCGTCGTCCTCCAGCACGTGCGTGATGATCGGCGGCAGCGCGTTGGCCTTGAACGCAGCCTGCGTGCGGCGGAAGCGCAGCATCCAGTACTCGTCGACCAGGTCGTCGAGCCGCGGCGGCGCGCCGCTGGCGGCGGTGCGGAACAGCCGATCGCCCACCTGCTCGGTGATGCGG
>DASUME010000609.1:0-16418 GCA_036277895.1 Polyangiales bacterium | reverse complement strand
TGCGACGGGCTCTTCCTTGCCCCCGGCGAATGCGAAGACGCCTCCACCGACCACCAGCAGCGCGACGATCGCCGCACCGATGATCAAGCCGGTGTTCTTGCTCTTGGGCAGCTCGAAGCTGCCCACGTCCATCGTGAAGTTGCCGCCGGTGCTCGCGCGCGGTGCGAGCGCGGCTTCGGTTCGGGCGGTGGCGCGCTTCACCTCTTCGACCACGGCCTGCGGCGTGAGCCCCTGCTCGACCAGCTCCAGGTCGGCGAGCACTTCCTGCATGGTCTGGTAGCGAAGGTCCGCCTTCTTGGCGAGGCACTTGAGGATCACGGCCTCCAGCGCGGGCGGCACGTCCACCGGCGGCGGCAGCTCGTGCGGCTTGACCGGCTCCTCGTACAGGTGCTTGGTCAAGATGCCCATCAGGTTGTCGGCGTCGAACGGCACGCGCGACGAGGTCATCTCGTACATGATCACGCCGAGCGCATAGATGTCCGTGCGCTTGTCGACGGCGGTGCCCGCGCACTGCTCGGGCGACATGTAGTGCGGCGTTCCGAACACCTGGCCGACCTGCGTCAGCTTGCTCTTCTGGCCGACGACCTTCGCGATGCCGAAGTCGAGCACCTTCACGAAGTCCGGGTCGCCGCCGCGCGAGATCAGGTAGATGTTGTCCGGCTTGAGGTCGCGGTGGACGATGCCGATCTCGTGCGCAGCGCCGAGCGCGCGGCACAGCTGCTTGGCGATGTGGATGGTGCGGTTGGCCTTGAGCGGCGTGCCGGGCTCGATCGCCTTGGTCAGCGACTTGCCGTCGAGGAACTCCATCACGAAGTACGTGGAGCCGTCCGGCAGCACGCCGAAGTCGCTGATGTCGATGATGTGGTGGTTGCCGATCGAGGTGGCGCTCTGCGCCTCCTGCCGGAAGCGCTGCACGATCTCCTGATCCTTGGAGACCTCCGCCTTCAGCACCTTGATCGCGAGCTTCTTGCCCAGCGTGACGTGCTTGGCCTTGTAGACCAGGCCCATGCCGCCTTCGCCGAGGATCGACTGGATCTCGTAGCGACCGTCGAGCACCTTGCCGAGCAAGGGATCGTTCGCCCGCTCGTTGGCGGGCTCGGGAACAAGCTTGAGGTGCTCGGTAGTCATCGAAGAGGACCTGTCACGCCTTGTTATGCTCGTGGGGCCCGAGGGGCCCACTCCACTACGCCGCGCGGCTCGCCTTGGATCTGTAGGGCCAGGGGGCTTGCCCCGGGGAGCGTAACAGCGTCTCGCTCCGGGTCCATTCCCGCCCGCGAGTTGGCGATCTTTTCACGACCCGAACGCTGGCCACAAGGGTCACGCGAGCTGGGACGGGCGACCTCGTCGCACGGTGGCGAACCAGAGCGCACACGCGAGCGCGCTCTCGCCCGCGCAGATCAAGCCGCTGAACGGGACCTGCTCGGTCAACGCGAGCGCTTGATCCGCGAGATCACGCAGGTCCGCGCTGTGCACCGACCACAGCACGCGCGCGCCCAGCCCGGCCTCGTCGACCCGCGTGGGATCGAGCGTGACCAGGTCCAGCGGCGCGGGAAGCACGTGGGGGCCGTGTGGCACCGGCTCGCCGTCGAGCGCAAGCCCGTAGGCGCGCAATGGCGACATCTTGCGCAAGGTGGCCCAAGGTGCGCGCTCGCCACGAACGAGCAGCGCCCACCCGGTCGGCAGCGTGCGCAGGGCCTGCTCGGCGTGGGTGGCCGCGACCTCGAGCCAGCACTCGCGGCCCTCGGCGGAGACCACGGCGCCCACGCCGATCGCGCCGTCGAGCTTGCCGAGCTGCTTGAGCTTCAGCGCGCGCGCGGGCGTGTCGCGCACCCAGAGCGGGAACGGCCGCAGCTTGCGCAGCTCGATGAACAGCGGCGCGACCAGATCCGCTTCGGCCTCCAGCTGCTCGCTCGGCAACGCGTGCAGCGCGTGCAGTGGCACCACGTAGCCGGGTGCATCTTCTTCGATCAGCGCGAGCGCCTCGCCCACCAGCTGCGCGAGCTCGTCGCGGTTCAGGCGGCGCTGTTCTTCGTCACTCACGACGCCACCGCGTCCTCCCCGAGCAGAAAGGCTCCGATCAACCCTGCGCGCTGGCCGAAGTGCGGGCGCCGCACGTAGTCGGTGATGCCGGCTTCCGTCAGCTCGCTGCGCGGGATGTAGCCCGCGAGCTCCTTGAGCAGCTGCGGCCGCACGCGCTCGAGCAGGCCCGGGCGCTCGAACACGCCGCCGCCGAGCACGATGCGCTGCGGTGCGTAGGCGAGCACGCAGGCCGTGAGCAGGTGCGCCAGGTAGCGCGCCTCGAGATCCCAGATCGGATCCGCGGCGCTGATCCGATCCGGCGGCATGCCCAGGCGCGCCTGGAGCGCGGGCGCGGAGGCGACGCCCTCGAGGCAGCGGCCGTGGAACGGGCACACGCCCGCGAAGTCGTCGAGCGCGGGCGCCTGCAGGTGTCCGAGCTCCGGGTGCAGCAGCCCGTGCAGCGTGGCGCCGTTCATCGTCACGCCCACCCCGATGCCGGTGCCGACCGTGATGTACACGCACGGATTCGCACCCCGCCCTGCCCCGAGCCGCTGCTCTGCGACCGCGGCCGCATTCACATCGGTATCGATGCGCACCGGCACGCTGAGGTACTGCGAGAGCCGCGAGGCGAGCGGGGTGCCCTCCCAGCCGACCTTGGGCGTGCGCAGCAGCGAGCCGAACTTGGGCCCGGCGTTGAGCTCGAGCGGGCCGAACGCGGCGATGCCGAGCGCGATCAGCTCGTGGCGATACGGCGCGAAGAAGGTCTCGATCGCGCTCAGCGTCTGCCCGGGCGTGGTGGTGGGGATACGCGTCTCGATCACGGCGCGCGCGGAGCTGCCCACGGCACACAGGGCCTTGGTGCCTCCGAGCTCGATCGCGCCGACTAACGTGCGTGCACTAGCCATCGTCCTGGTCGTGATCCTCCACGACGGACTCTGACTCGGGGGGGTGGTCGGCGCTCGGGGTTTCGGGGTCGGGGTCGGGTTCGGGGTCGGGTTCGGACACGGACACGGACTCGGACGCGGACTCGGACGCGGACTCGGACGCGGACTCGGACGCGGACTCGGGGTCTTCTTCGGGGTCCGGCTGATCTGGGGGGGCTTCGTAGTGGGTCTGGATGTCCATGCCTTGGCCCTGGCCTGGCAGGGGCTCGCCGATGCGGCGCTCGAAGATGTCGCGGCTCTCCTGGTTGAGCTCGGCGAACTCGCGCAGCGTGGGCAGGTCGCGCAGGTTCTTGAGGCCGAACAGCTCGAGGAAGTCGGTGGTGGTGCCGTACAACATCGGGCGCCCGGCCTCCTCCTTCTTGCCGATGATCTTGATCAGGTTGCGCTCCAGCAGCGTCTTGAGCGCCGAGCCCGAGTCGACACCGCGCACATCGTCGATCTCGGGCCGCGTCACGGGCTGGCGGTACGCGATGATCGACAGCGCCTCCAGCTGTGCGCGCGAGAGCTTGGTCGGCTTCTGCTGCACGAGCATGCGCACGAACGGCGCGAAGCGCGCGGAGGTGCGGAACTGGAAGCCGCCCGCGATCTCGTCGAGCGAGATGCCCTTGCCCTCGTAGTCCTGCTGCAGCTCGGCGAGCGCGACGCGCACCGCGCCCACGTCCTGGCTGGTCAAGCGCGCGAGGCGGATCGCCGCGATCGGCTTGTCCGAGACCAGGATCAGCGCCTCCAGCGCACCCTTGAGATCCTCGGGCTGCAGCTCTGCGGTGCCCGCGAGCCCGGGGCCCTCGCGCTCCTCTTCTCCGTCGTCGCCGAGATCGGCGGCGCCGGGTCCGAGCGGCTGCTCGTCAGTCTCGTCAGCCATGCTCACTCATGCTCATCGCCCTCGGGCGTCAGGCCCAGTGCTTCGTAGTCTACGTGCGTGCCGCTCGGGACCATCTCGCTGTGGTGCGGGGTCACGGCGCTCTCGAGGTAGATCGGGGCGTAGGGCTCGCTCTGGTACACGCGCAGCAGCTTCTGCTTGCCCATCTCCAACATGGCAAGAAACGTGACCACCATGTCGTAGGGGGTGGTGTAGCCCTCGAACAGCTGGTCGAACGTGATCCGGCGCTGCTCGGCCAGCATGTCGAGCAGCTCCTGGATGCGGTCCTGGATCGTGATCCGCTCGGCGCTGATCTCGCGCGAGAAGTCCGCGTTGGCGCGCTTGAGCACGCGGTTGAAGGCATCGAGCAGGTTGAACAACGTCATGCCGCCGAGCGGCGCGTCGCCCTTGGCTTCCTGGGCCGGCGCGCCGCGCAGGAAGATGTCGCGCCCCGCCATGCCGCGGCTGGCCAGGTTCTGCGCCGCCGCCTTGTACTTCTGGTACTCGAGCAGCCGCCGCACGAGCGCCTCGCGCGGGTCCTCCTCGGGCAGGTCGTCCGCATCGTCCTGATCGGTGGGCGCGGCCGGCAGCAGCATCTTGGACTTGATGTGCGCGAGCGTGGCCGCCATCACCAAGTACTCGCTGACCACGTCGAGCGCGAGCACCTGCATCGTCTTCAGGTACGCGAGGTACTTCTCGGTGATGAACGCGATCGGCAGATCGAGGATGTCCAGCTCGTGGCTCTGGATCAGGTGCAGCAGCAGGTCGAGCGGGCCCTCGAAGCTGGCGATCTCGAGCCGGAATACCTGCTCGGGCGGCCGATCCAGCGCGTCTACGGGTTCCTGCTCGGTGGTCACAGCCGCGGAGCGTAGCGAGTTGGCCCCCGAACGGGCAAGCGCGCGGGTCCCACACGGCCCACGAATGCCGCCTCTGTGCGTGAAAGCCCAGAGCGACGAGCGCGACTCCGTAGCGGTATCTTGAGAGACGGAGGTTGCCCACGAAACGGCCATGAGTGCATCCCGGCCCACGCCCGATACGGACGACGAAAAGAGCTACGAGCTCGGCGACCTGGAGCTCGCACCGCGGCGTCCGCGCCCGAGCCAGCAGGAGCTGTCCAGGATCGGGCCAGACGACCCGCTGGCCGCGCTGACGCGCGCTCCCAGCAACGACTTCGGTCTCGACGATCTGCAGCGTGGGCACGAGATCGTGCGGCCGCGTCCGAGCGGGGTCTTGCCCGGCGTGCCGATGCTGGACGGCGAGTTCGACGACGCCACCGGCGGTCCCGAGCTGGAGCTCGACGCGGAGCCGCAGAAGCCTGCTCCCGTGCGCGCCTCGATGCCGCGCCCGGTGGACGACGCGTCGCCGACCTCCCAGCGCCCCTCCAAGGGTGTCTCCGCGCGCCCGCTCGACGAAGAGCGCCGCGCGCGCGAGCTGGCCGACTACGGCACGGCCGAGGGCGGCATCGATCCCGCGCGCTACGTGATCCACGTGGCGCTGCGCGCGCTCGCGCTCTGGCGTGCACGCGGTCCGATCGAGCAGCGGGCGAGCGAGCTCGCCGACGCGTACGAAGGCTCGCTCAAGGAGCTCGGCCGCGCGCTGCTGGACGACCCGGCCGTGCGCGCCCACGAGAGCCTGGTGGAGCGCGTGCTGTTGGTGAAGACGCGCCAGGGCGAGCTGGAAAGAGCACAAGCCGAGACGGCCGCGCTGATCGAGCGCGACGCCGGCGCGGTGGCGGAGCTGGAGCGCCAGAGCACGGAGCTCAAGGTCGCGCTGGAGCCGTTTGCGCAGGCGGAGCGCGAGGCGGAAGCCGCGGTGCAGAAGGCCGACGCTGCGCTGAAGCGCCAGAAGGCGAAGGTGCAGCGCGCCGAGATCGAGCTGCGCGCGCTGTCCAGGGCGTCCGTGCCGCCGCCGGCCGAGAAGGTGCAGACGATCACCGGCGAGCGCGGGCTGCAGCAGAGCGAGCTCGATGGCCTGCAGAAGGCGCTGGACGAGACGCAGGCCGCGCTCGGGCGGGCACGGCGCGAGCTGGCCCTGCGCCGCGGAGCGCTGGACGAAGTGGAGCGCAAGCGCCGGCAGCACGAGAGCGCCACCCGCGCGGACGTGCGCGGCCACGAGGCCACGGTCGCGCGCGCCGAGCACGCGCTCAGCGGCGTGCTGGTGAGCCTGGCGGAGGCGGCGGACGCGGTGGGCCTGGCCCACGGCGCGCGCGACCAGGTGCTGAGCCTGCGCGCCAGTGAGAAGGCGCTCGACGAGGTCGTCGATCAGCTCGCGATGTACGACCGCGCACTGCGCATCTACGACCGCGACGCGGTCACCACCGGTGCTGCGATGTGGCTGGGGCTGTTCGCCGCGCTCGCGTTGCTCGTCTGGCTGCTCTGACGCGCGCGCGGTGGTAAGGATGGCGCGCGCCATGAAAGCAGTCGCCAAGAAGGTCGTGCGAAAGCCCGAGCCGCGCAAGCGCGCCCCCGCCGAGCCGGACGTGCGGCGCCGCATCCTGCGGGCGAGCCGGGTGTTGATCGAGCGCGAGGGCCTGTCCGCGCTCAGCATGCGTGAGGTCGCGCGGCGTGCCGGCGTCAGCCACCAGGCGCCCTACAACCACTTCGAGGACCGCGCGGCGATCCTGGGCGCGCTCGCCGAAGAGGGCTTCCTGATCCTGCGCGACAAGCTGATCGTGATCCTGCAGTCGTCCGAGGATACCAGCGAGCGCATTCGCGCCGGCCTGCGCGGCTACGTGGAGTTCGCGGTGCAGTACCCGGCCCACTTTCGGCTCATGTTCCGGCCCGAGCTGGTCGACCTCGACGACTGCCCCGGCGCCAAGGAAGCCGGCGACAACGTCTTCACGATGTTCACGGACGTGGTGAAGGAGCTGGTCAAGCGAGGTGTGCCCGCGGAGCCCTCGATCGACGCGCTGATCGCGCTGTGCTGGTCGGTCTGCCACGGGCTCGCGTGCCTGATCCTCGACGGGCCGCTGACGCGCAAGCTGCCCGGCGCGGAGCACGAGGCGATCGTCGAGGGGGTGACGGGCGCGTTCTCGGCGATGCTGCAGGCGCGCATGAAGACGCCGTCACGCAAATGATGCAATCGGCCCGCGGGGCGCGTGTTATCGCGCGGGCATGACGGATCAAAAGGTGGCACTGGTGACGGGCGCCAACACCGGGATCGGGCGCGTCACCGCGCGTGAGCTCGCGCGCCGTGGGTTCGAGGTCTTCCTCGCGTGCCGCGATCGTGGCCGCACCGAGCCCGTGCTGCGCGCCCTGCGCGCGGAGACCGGCGGCACGCTGCACTGGCTCGAGCTCGAGCTCGGCGACCTGGCGAGCGTACGCCGCTGCGCGCGCGAGTTCCTGGCCACCGGCAAGCCGCTGCACCTGCTGATCAATAACGCGGGCGTGGCCGGACAGCGCGGCAAGACCGCGTCCGGCTTCGAGCTGGCGTTCGGCATCAACCACGTCGGGCACTTCCTGTTCACGCTGCTGCTCACGCCGCGCCTGGTCGCGTCCGCACCGGCGCGCATCGTCACCGTCGCCAGCCGCGCGCACAAGCGCATCGGCGGCATCGACTTCGACGCCGTGCAGTCGCCGTCGGGCCTCGGGCTGCGTGAGTACCAGGTCTCCAAGCTCGCGAACGTGCTGTTCAGCGCGGAGCTCGCGCGCAAGCTCGAGGGCACGGGCGTGAGCACGTACGCGCTCCATCCGGGCGTGATCAAGTCGGACATCTGGCGCAACATGCCGGCGCCGCTGCGCACGCTCCTGCGCTTGCGCCCGATGCTCGACGTCGAGGCCGGCGCGCAGACCACGCTCTATTGCGCGACCGCACCCGAGCTCGCGAACGAGAGCGGGCTCTACTACAGCGAGGGCGCGCGCTTCACGCCTTCCGAGGTGGCGCAGGACGCCCAGCTGGCGGCCGAGCTGTGGCTGCGCTCGGAGCGCTGGACCGCCCAGACCTTCAGCAAGAACGCGAGCGAGACCGCCAGCTTGAGCGCGTAGGAAAGTCTTAGCAAGCGCGTAAGGATCACTTAGGTGGTGGGCCTTTCGGGTTCGGCGAACATTTCAGCCGTCTCCGAAAGAAGAAAGGTCTCCGCCACCATGTCGATCCAGCTCCGTTCGTTCGCGCTCGTCTCGCTCTCCTTGCTCGCGCTCGCGTGCGGCAGCGAAGATCCCAAGGCGCAGGACAAGTGCGAGACGCTCGTGGTCAGCTACTGCGACCGCGTCGCGAGCTGCGCCGAGCGAGCGGGCGTGCTCGACGCCAGCTACTCCGCCGACGATCTTCGCGACGACTGCGAGCTCTCGTTCAACGGGGACGCGCGCTGCGAGGATGCGGTGCAGGTCTCGTCGAGGTACGACCAGTGTATCGGTGCCGTCAAGTCGCTCTCGTGCGACGACATCAACGACGCGCTGGTGTCCTCCGAGCCCACCCCGCTCCCGAGCAGCTGCGAGAAGGTGATCCTTCACCCGGCCGACTGATGCACGCGGATGCGCACGTACTTCGAGGACGGCGTGTTGCTGCGCTCCGCCACGCTGTCGATCGACACCAGCACGTTGGTCTCCGGAAAGTACGTCGCCGCCTGGCCTCGCGGGAGCGCATAGGGCACGACGCGAAACGACGGCGCCACCCGGCGCACGCCGTTGTGCTCGCTGCTGAGGTCCACCAGCGCACCGGCCTGCAGCGCGCGCGCAGCGATGTCTTCGGGGTGCATGAACACCACACGTCGTCCGCCGTGGATGCCGCGGTAGCGGTCGTCCAGGCCGTAGACCGTGGTGTTGAACTGGTCGTGGCTGCGCAGCGTCATCATCGCCAGCTCGTCGTCGGCCTGCTGCGCGTCGTGCACCGGCTCGGCGCTGAAGTTCGCGCGCGCAGTGGTGGTGTGGAACACGCCGTCGCGTGCGGCGTTCGGCAGCGCGAAGGTGCCGCGGCGCACGCGCCGGTTAAAGTCCTCGAAGCCCGGCACCACCGCCTCGATGTCGTCGCGGATCTGGTCGTAGTCGAGCTCCTGGTTCGGCTCTGCGAACAACGCTTGGGCGATGCCCGCGATGATCGCCGGCTCGCTGCGCAGCTGCGCGGAGGCGGGCTCCGTGACGCCGCGCGACGCGCTGATGATGCCCATCGAGTCCTCGACGGTCACGAACTGCTCCTTGCCCGCCTGCAGGTCGCGCTCGCTGCGGCCGAGGCACGGCAGGATCAGCGCGCGTTCGCCGGTGACCAGGTGCGAGCGGTTGAGCTTGGTCGAGACGTGCACGGTGAGCGCGCAGTTGGCGAGCGCGCGCGCGGTGAAGTCCGTGTCCGGCGTGGCGGAGAGGAAGTTCCCGCCGAGTGCGAGCAGCACGCGCACCCTGCCCTCGTGCATCGCCTTGATCGAGTCGACCACGTCGAGGCCGTGTGCACGCGGCGGCGCGAAGCCGAAGCGTGCCTGCAAGCGATCGAGGAACGAGTCGGGCGGCTTCTCCCAGATGCCCATCGTGCGGTCGCCCTGCACGTTGCTGTGGCCGCGCACCGGGCACACGCCCGCGCCCGGACGGCCGATGCTGCCGCGCAGGAGCAGCACGTTGACCAGCTCGCGGATGGTGGCCACCGCGCGCACGTGCTGCGTGAGGCCCATCGCCCAGCAGGCGATGATGTTGTCGTGCTCGGCGACCATGGTGGCGAGCGTGAGGAGCTGGGCTCGTGCGAGGCCGCTCTCGCGCTCGATCTGCGCCCAGCTAGTGGCCTCCAGCGACGCGAGGTACGCCTCCACGCCATGCGTCTTGTGCGCGAGGAACGCGCGATCGAACACGCTGCCTCGCTCGCGCTCCAGCGCGTAGAGATGTTTGCCCACGCCCTTGAGCAGAGCGTGATCGCCGCCGATCCGGACCGGCAAGTGCAGGTCCGCCAGCTTGGTGCCGCCGAACAGCGTGTTGAACGGCTGCTGCGGGTTCTTGAAGCGCGAGGTACCGGCCTCGACCAGCGGGTTCACGTCCACGATCTTGCAGCCGCGGTTCTTCGCCGCTTGCAGCGCGCTCAGCATGCGCGGGTGGTTGGTGCCCGGGTTCTGGCCGAAGATCACGATCAGCTGCGCGCGCTCGAAGTCGTCCAGCGTGACGGTGCCCTTGCCGACGCCGATCGCGTCGTTCAGCGCGACGCCGCTCGACTCGTGGCACATGTTCGAGCAGTCCGGCAGGTTGTTGGTGCCGAAGCGCCGCACCATCAGCTGGTACAGGAACGCGGCCTCGTTGCTGGTACGGCCCGAGGTGTAGAACGTGGCCTGGTCTGGGTCGCGCGCGCGCAGCTCGCGAGCGATCAGCTGGAACGCATCGTCCCACGCGATCGGCACGTAGTGGTCGCCCTCGCGCTGCATCGGCTCGCTCAGGCGGCCCTGCTGGCCGAGCCAGTAGTCGCTCTGCTTGGCCAGCGCCTCGATCGAGTGCGCGGCGAAGAACGCGCGGTCGGCGCGCCGGGTGGTGCCCTCGTCGAGGGCGGCCTTGGCGCCGTTCTCGCAGAACTCGGCGGTGTGGCGGTGCTCGGGGTTGGGCCAGGCGCAGCTCTGGCAGTCGAAGCCGCCCTGCTGGTTGATCGCGAGCAGCAGCTTGGTGCCGCGCCAGAGCCCGGTCTGTCGCGCGGCGTGGCGCATGGTGGAGATCACCGCCGGGATGCCCGCGGCGACGGTGGCCGCGGCGCCCACCTGTAGCGCCTCGGACTGCACGGGCGTGCGCGCGAGATCTTCGGGCTTCATCGAGTCTCCTCAATGCGTGTTGCGTGGCTGTAGAGCGTGAAGCGTCCGTCGCGCACGAAGGAGGCCAGCGTGAGGCCGGCCGCCTCGGCCGCGTCGATCGCGAGCGAGCTCGGGGCCGACACGGTGGCCACACACGCGAAGCCCGCGCGCGCCGCCTTCTGCACGATCTCGAAGCCGGCGCGCGCGCTCACGGCGAGCAGGATCGGCGCGTCCTCGCGCGTGGGATCCGGCATCCGCCGCGCGTACAGCAGCTTGCCGATCACCTTGTCCACGGCGTTGTGGCGGCCGACGTCCTCGGCGTGCGCGAGCACCTCGCCCACGCGCGTGATCGCGCAGGCGCCGTGTGCTCCGCCGGTCTCCGCGAACAGCGGGAGCTGCAGCAGCCGAGGCACCTGACGCAGCAGTGACGCGGGCACCGTGGGCGCGCGCGGTCGCTCCAGGTCCGCGCGCAGGTCGTCGATCATCGCGCGTCCACAGATGCCGCAGGCGCTCGAGGTCCAGCCCTCCCGGCGGCTGCGCTGCACGTCGAGCTTCACACCCGGTGCGGGCACGACCTCGATCGTGTCGCCGTAGCCCGGCTGATCGGTGCGACCGCAGTGGTACACCGAGCCCACGTCCGCGAGCGCGTGCACGACGCCCTCGGCGAACAGGAAGCCGAGCGCGAGGAAGCGGTCCTCGCCAGGGGTGCGCATGGTGGTGGCCACGAGGTCGCCCGCGACCTGGATCGCGAGCGGCGCCTCCACCAGCACCGTCTCGGGCTCGCGCTCCGCACGCCCGTCGCTGACGACGAGCCCGTGGACGGTGCGAAGCGGACTGCTCATGCCCGGATACCTCCCGAAGCGTGCGCGGAAATCAGACCGAAGACTCCCTACGGTACCATGCCCAGCGATGATCGACCCAACGCTGGTGAGCCGCCTGCTCGACGTGATCGAGCACGACATCGTGCCGCGCACGCGCGAGGGCGTGCAGCGAGGAAACAAGCTCTTCGGCGCCGCCATCCTGCGCAAGGCCGACCTCTCGCTGGTGATCGCGGAGACCAACAACGAGACCGAGAACCCGCTCTGGCACGGCGAGGTGCACACGCTCAAGAAGCTGTACGAGCTGCCCACGCGCCCTGCCCCGCGCGACTGCCTGTTCCTGGCCACGCACGAGCCGTGCTCCTTGTGCCTGAGCGCGATCACCTGGGCCGGCTACGACAACTTCTATTACCTGTTCAGCCACGAAGACAGCCGCGACAGCTTCGCCATCCCGCACGACCTGAAGATCCTGAAGGAGGTCTTCACGCTCGAGCCCGGCGGCTACAACGCCAGCAACGCCTACTGGACCAGCCACGCCTTGCGGCCGGCAGTCACCACGCAGAGCGCTCAGCTCGCCCGCATCGCCGCGCTCTACGACGAGCTCAGCGCGCGCTACCAGTCGCAAAAAGGCAGCGCGGCGATCCCGCTACCGTAGCTCTTCGTACGCAGTCAGCCCGTAACGCGCCTCGCGCACTCGGTGCGCGCCCAAGCACCGACGGTCGAGCCGGAGAGCTGCTTCGGCCGTCACGTACATCGAGCGAACGCCGTTACTTCACGTGGATGGAGCCGACCATGCCGGGCACGTGCTTGGTGCACACGTAGGGGTACGTGCCGGCTGCCGAGAAGGTGAACTCTGCGCTCTGGCCCGTCGTGGTGCTGGCGATCGGGCTGTTGGCGCTCCCGGCGTTGGAGTCGATCGTCGTGCCCGTGGCGGTGCCCTTGGCCAGAGGGTGCGCCGTGAAGCTGCCCTCGAAGCGCACCTTCTGGCCCACCTGGATCGCGGCGCACTTCGGATCGTACTTCTGGCCGAGCTGCGCGCCGCCGAACTTGATCACGGCGACGGACGTGCCGGACAAGTCGGTGTAGTCCGCTGCCTTGCAGCCGTTGAGCTCGGGGATCGCCGTCGAGCCCGCGTCGGGAACGCCCGAGTCGACGGTCGCCGAGGCATCCACACCCGCGTCTTGGATCGACGTGCTCGCATCGGCCCCGGCATCAGGCGGGCGCGCGGCGTCCGTGCTCGCGTCCAGACCGGTGCTGCTGCTGGCATCGCGGCCGGCGTCATCTCTCACGCTGGCGTCTTGCTTCGTCTCCTCACCGTTGTCGTCGCCGTCACCGCTGTCGTCGCCGCACGCGACCAGCGCGAGGGCGAGCACGAACGCAGGCATACTCCTCAGGTACAGCTTGTCATTGGGTCGCAAGCTCATGCGAGCACCGCGCTTTCTCCGAAGGGGGTGGCCTCGAGTCTAGACACCAACCGCACTCGCAAGCAAACGAGCGGCGGGCGAGCGAGACCTCAGGCCGACTGCGCCCGTCGAAGCAGCTTGCGGCGCGCGCGGTGCAGGCGAACGCGCAGGCTTCCAGGCGAGATACCGAGCTCCTCGCAAGCCTCGCCGCGGTCCAGCTCTCCGATCGCGCACAGGGCCAGCGCCTCTCGCTCCGCGTCGCCGAGCTCGCTCAGCATCGCCAGCGCTCGCTCTACCAGCTCACGGCTCTCCACGGGATCCGTGGCGTCCTGCTGCGAGTGCACGTCGTCCTCGTAGGGCGTGCTGACCCGTGCGCGACGGATCTTGTCGACGACGCGCCGGCGCAGGATCGTCGACAACCACGTGCGCACGCTCGAGCGCCCCTCGAAGCTGGCGGAGGAAGTGAGCGCGCTGAGCCAGGTGTCTTGCACCAGGTCCTCGGCGTCCTCGCCCTGGATGGGAGAGCGCCGCGCGAGTGCCACCAGCAGCGGCCCCAGCTCGCGCACGAGCCCAGCATCGATGCGAAGCGATGCGTCCATGATCGACTCACTCCGCCGGCGCGGCGGCAGGCGGAAGCCCTGCGGCGGAGGTCGGCTCGTCGTGGCGGCGGGTCTGCTGCCCCCCGATCGCCTTGTAGAAGTACGGGATGAAGAACACCGCGAGCAGCGTGGCGCCGAGCATGCCGCCGATGACGCCGGTTCCGATCGAGTGGCGCGACGCCGCGCCCGCGCCGCTGCTGATCGCGAGCGGCACGCAGCCGAGGATGAAGGCGAGCGAGGTCATCACGATCGGCCGGAAGCGCAGGCGTGCAGCCTCGCGCGCGGCCTCGAGCGCGCTCATGCCCTCGTCGCGCTTCATCACGGCGAACTCGATGATCAAGATCGCGTTCTTGGAGGCGAGCCCCACCAGCGTGACGAGCCCGATCTGGAAGTAGACGTCGTTGCTCAGCCCACGCAGCCAGACCGACACGATCGCTCCGAACAGCGCGAACGGCACCGCGAGCAGCACCGCGATCGGCAGCGTCCAGCGCTCGTACTGCGCCGCGAGGATCAGGAAGACCATCACGATGCCGAACACGAGCGCGCTCGACCCGGAGCCGCTGGTCGCCCGCTCCTGGTACGCCGTACCGGTCCACTGCGTCGTGTACTCCGGCGGTACCACTTCCTCGACCACCTGGGCCATGGCGTCGAGCGCCTGCCCCGACGAATAGCCGGGCGCGGGCCCGCCGAGGATCTTCGCCGCCGGATAGCCGTTGTAGCGCTCGATCTGGTCGGCACCGGTCTTGCGCTCGAGCCGCACGATGGTCGAGATCGGGATCATCTCGCCCGAGGCCGCGCGCACGAAGATCTGCTGCAGGTCGTCGGGCCGCTCGCGAAACGCAGCCTCGGCGGACAGGTTCACGCGGAAGCTGCGATCGAGCAGCGTGAAGTCGTTCACGTACGCGCTGCCGAACGTGCTCGCCATGGTCTCGAACACCGTCGAGATCGGGATGCCCAGCGACTTCGTCTTCTCGCGATCGAGCTTGAGCTCGTACTGCGGCGTCATCGTGTTGAAGGTGGTCTGCACGCCCGTGAGCTCGGGGCGCTTCGCCGCGGCCACCGCGAGCGCGTCCGCCTGCTCGGCGAGCAGGTTCGAGCCACCGCCCGAGCGGTCTTGCAGGTAGAGCTCGAAGCCGCCCGTGGTGCTCAGGCCGTTGATCGGCGGCGGGTTCAGCACCATCGCGATCGCGTCGCGGATGCTCGAGAGCTTGCCGGTGAGGGTCGTCGCGATCGCGCGCGCGTCTTGCTCCTTCTTCGTGCGCTTGTCCCAGGGCGTATAGGAGATGAATGACACGGCCGCGTTGGTGCGCTGGGCCGCGGCGAGCAGGTCGAAGCCCGCGAACGTGACGGCGTCGGTGACCTCCGGCGTCTGGGCCAGCTCGGCGTTGATGGAGCTCGCCACGTCGATGGTTCGGCGCAGCGACGCGGCCGGCGGCAGGAACGCGATCCCGAAGCCCACGCCCTGATCCTCGTCCGGCACCAGGCTCGTCGGCACGTGCTGGAACAGCGCCGCCGTGGCCCAGCACAGCCCCAGCACCAGCGCGATCGACACCGCGCCACGGCGCAGGAAGAACACCACGCCGCGCATGTACCCGTTGGTGATGCGATCGAAGGCGCGATTGAACAGCCGAAACGGCGCCGCGGGCTCACGATGGTGCCCGGGCTTCAGGATCAGCGCGCACAGCGCCGGCGTGAGCGTGAGCGCGACGATGCCCGACAGCACCACCGACACCGAGATCGTGATCGCGAACTGCTTGTACATCTCGCCCGCGATCCCGCCCATGAACGCGACCGGGACGAACACCGCGCACAGCACGAGCACGATCGCCACCACCGGCGCCGTCACCTCCTCCATCGCCTTGATGGCGGCGGCGCGCGGCGCGAGGTGCTCGGTGCGCATGATGCGCTCGACGTTCTCCAGCACGACGATCGCATCGTCCACCACGATGCCGATCGCGAGCACCAGGCCGAACAAGGTCAGCATGTTGATCGAGAAGCCGAGCACGTACATGCCCGCGAAGGTGCCGAGGATCGAGACCGGGATCGCGATCACCGGGATCAGCGTGGCCCGCAGGTTCTGCAGGAAGATGAACACCACCACCACCACGAGCACGATCGCTTCCACGAACGTGTGCACGACCTCCTCGATCGACGACTCGACGAAGCGCGTGGTGTCGAAGGGCGCCTTCCAGGCCATGCCGGCGGGAAAGCGCTTGGCCAGCTCGTTCATGCGCGCCTCCACGGCCTGTGCCGTCGCCAGCGCGTTCGCGCCGGGCTGGAGGAAGATGCCGACCGGCACGCAAGGCTGGCCGTTGAACGTCGACTCGAAGGCGTAGTCCTGGGAGCCGAGCTCCACCCGCGCCACGTCGCGCAGGCGCAGGATGCCGCCGGCGGGATCGGTGCGCAGGATGATGTCCTCGAACTCGCTCGCGTTCACGAGCCGGCCCTGCGGCGCGACGGTGAACGTGAAGGCGTTCGCAGAGCGCACGGGCTCGTCGCCGAGGCGCCCGGCGGCGAACTGCGCGTTCTGCTCGCGGATCGCCGCCGCCACGTCCGTGGGCGTCATGTTGTACAGGGCGAGCTTGTCGGGACGCAGCCAGACCCGCATCGAGTAGTTCTTCGAGCCGAACAGCTGGGCCTCGCCGACGCCGGGCGTGCGCTTCAGCTCGTCGATCACGTTGAGCAGCGCATAGTTGTTCAGGAAGATCGGATCGTGGTGCGGATCGCTGGAGTAGACCGCGACCACCTCGAGGATGTTCGACGAGCGCTTGTCGACGGTGACGCCGATGCGCTTCACTTCCTCCGGCAGCAGCGGCAGCGCGCGCTGCACCCGGTTGTTGACGTTGATCGTCGCCTGGTCCGGGTCGGTCCCGATCGCGAACGTCACCGTCATCTGCATCACGCCGCTGCCCACGCTCGACGTCTGCATGTAGATCATGTCGTCGACGCCGTTGATCTGCGTCTCGAGCGGGGCCGCGACCGTGTTCGAGATCGTCTCGGCGCTCGCACCCGGGAAGTTCGCGGTGACGACCACCTGCGGGGGCACGATCTCGGGATACTGCGAGATCGGGAGCACGCGCATCGCGGCCAGGCC
>DASUME010000608.1:0-3933 GCA_036277895.1 Polyangiales bacterium | reverse complement strand
GGAGATGAAGCTGATCTCCGAGGAGTACCTCGGCGAAGAAGTGCAGAAGGCCGTGATTACGGTCCCCGCGTACTTCAACGACGGTCAGCGCCAAGCAACCAAGGACGCCGGCCGCATCGCGGGCCTCGACGTCATCCGCATCATCAACGAGCCGACGGCGGCCGCGCTCGCATACGGCTTTGGCCGCAATATCGAGCGCAAAGTCGCGGTCTACGATCTCGGCGGCGGCACGTTCGATATCTCGATCCTCGAGATTCGCCACGGCGTGTTCAAGGTGCGCGCGACCCACGGCGACACCTATCTCGGCGGCGAGGACTTCGATCATCGCCTGATCGACTCGCTGTGCGAGCGCTTCCTCAAGGAGACCAACATCGACCTGCGCCGCGATCGCATGGCGCTGCAGCGGCTCAAGGAACAGGCGGAGAAGGCGAAGCACGAGCTGTCGAGCTCGCTGAGCACCGAGATCAACCTGCCGTTCATCGCCGCGGACGCGAGCGGGCCCAAGCACCTCGTGCTCACGCTCAAGCGCAGCGAGTTCGAGATCCTGGTCGTCGATCTGATCGAGAAGTCGCTCGAGCCGTGTCAGCAGGCGCTGAACGACGCCAAGCTGGGCGTGAAGGACATCGACGCGGTGGTGCTAGTCGGCGGCATGACGCGCATGCCGCTGGTGCGCCAGAAGGTCAGCGAGTTCTTCGAGCGCGAGCCGAACAAGGGCGTGAACCCGGACGAGGTGGTGGCGTGTGGCGCCGCGATCCAGGGCGCCGCGCTGACCGGCGAGCTCGACGAGGTGCTGCTGCTCGACGTCACGCCACTCTCGCTCGGTGTGGAGACCGGCGGCGGCGTGTTCCACCCGCTGATCCCGCGCAACACCACCATCCCCACCAAGAAGAGCGAGGTCTTCACCACCAGCGTCGACAACCAGCCGTTCGTGCCGGTGCACGTGCTGCAGGGTGAGCGCGAGATGGCGGCCGACAACCGCACGCTCGCGAAGTTCGAGCTGGCGCCGATCCCACCCGCCCCGCGCGGTGTGCCCGAGATCGAGGTGACGTTCGAGATCGACGCCAACGGCATCATGAACGTTAGCGCGACCGACCAGCGAACGGGCAAGGCGCAGCGGGTGCGCGTGGTCGCGTCGAGCGGGCTCACCGCGGAGCAAGTCGATCAGCTGGTCACGGACGCCGATCGCTTCAAGGAGATGGACAAGAAGCGGCGCGAGCTGGCCGAGCTCAGCAACTCCGCCGACGCGCTGCTGTACACGACCGAGCGTGCAGTCGTGGACTGCGCGGAGCTCGTGCCGACCGCCGTGCTCGACGAAGTGAAGAACGACGTGGCCGCGCTCAAGACGCTGCTCGCCGCCGCCACCGATCCGGCCGCGATCCGCGAAGCGCTGCAACGGCTCGAAGTGAGCGCCTACAAGATCGCCGAGTCCATGTACGGGACCGGCGACGCCGCCACCTGACGGAATACGAGAGCCCGCGGCGGAAGTAGAAGTGCAGTGCTACAGGCACGCACTTCTGGGCTTTTCTTTTGCGCCCATTCTCGGTATCGAATGGTGCCGGATCTCGGGCAGTGAGACGTCTGCGAGAAGGTCTCACAGGCACCGAGCTGGGGGACGGATGCCTTTGCTTTTGCGCAAGCTCGGCCTGTCGTTGACCGGGCTGATCGTCGGCTGTGGACCTCTGGCGCTGGAGGAAGCGAGCGGGCTCGACGCGGGCAAGAAGCCGTTCGACGCCGCAGCGGTCCTCGGCCAGCTCAACGGCGAGGGCGGCACGCTGCCCGCGCGCGCTCCGTCCGTACAGATCACCAGTCCAACCAGTGGACCCGTCAGCGCACCGCTGCGCGTGGCGGGCACGGCGAGTGACGATGGCGCGATCGCCTCGGTGGCCGTGCGCGTCGGACCCAACCAGCCCGTGTACGCGACGTCGAGCGACAACTTCAGAAGCTGGACCGCCAGCTCGTCGATCCCCAACGGCGACTTCGCGGTGACGGCGATCGCGTACGACCTGGAGGGCAACCCGAGCGCACCCGCCCGCGCGCAGCTGTCGAGTCCGAGCGCGCTGCCCGACGCCGCCGCGCCGGTGCTGAAGGTCGAGTCGCCTCCCGATGGCAGCTCACCGCTGCAGCCGATCGCGCTCGTGCGCGGCAGCGCCAGCGACGATCGCGGCGTGGTCTCGATCGCGCTCACCCGCAACGGCGTCCCGATGACGGAGCGCGAGGTCGAGACCGATGACTTCTACGCGCACTGGTCGCGCACGGTGCCGCTGTTGCCGGGTGAAGCGAACGTGCTCGTGTTCACCGCCACCGATGCGAGCGCACACAGCACGAGGGTACAGATCACGCTGCAGGGCCGCGCGTCGACCGACCGTTCGCCGCCCATCGTGGAGCTCGCCGAGCCAACCGAGCTCGCGCAGCTGAACGCCGCCAGCTTCGACCTGCGCGGCCGCGCGAGCGACGACATCGGCATCCGCGAGGTGAAGGCGCGCATCGGGCGCCTGGTCGGCACGGACACGGTCTGGAGCGAGTACCAGGCCGTCGTCACCTCGGACGGCTACGCCAACTTCATGGCTTCGCTCGCGGCGCCGAGTGGACCGTTCCAGCTCGAGGTGCGCGCGATCGATCTCAGCGGGCTCGCGAGCTCGGTCACGCGCAACCTGGTCAACGCGTACCTGCCCGAGTTCAGCGACGAGGTGTACCTGCCGCTGCGCGTACACGCCGCGGTCACGGCACCTCGCCTGAACCTGGCGCTCGATCGCGCCGGTGTCGACGAGGTGTTCACGCAGCAGATCCAGCGCGACATCACGCTGCTGCAGCTCGACACCACCGCGCTCGTCACCGACGCGGTGAACCAGATCAAGACCAGCTGCGGCGTGCGCTGGCGCGAGGACAACGCCAACCCGCGTCACGACTGCTCGGCGACCGACTACGGCAAGGATCGCACGCCGGTCATCCCGTGGCAGAGCACGCCCGAGTACAGCATGGTGCGCCTGCTGACGATGACGCCCGCGAACGTGGTGGTCGCCGGCACCTCGCTGGCGAACCTGCAGAACCTGGCCGACGGGCTCAACCTCGGCGGCGGCTTCCAGCAGATCCTGTCCGAGACGCTCGGTGTACCGCGCACGCAGGAGATCGTGTCGACGGCGAGCGTCACGCGCGCGCTGCAGGAGTTCTGGCTGCAGACGCACCCGAACGTGGCGCCGGGCGCGAAGCTGCCGATCACGCTCTACGACGCGATGCACGAGCTGATGCCGCTGTCCGAGCGCTTCGGGCCCGCAGGCAACCACCCGGGCTTGCTCGATCCGGCGTTCCCGCCCAAGTCGCAGCTGCTCACCGACGGCTTCGAGATGCGCCTGACCGCGACCTCGAACCTGCAGTGGATGGACGGCGTCGACGCCACCGGAGCGAGCGGCATCGCGACCAAGGACTACCTCGCGATCAAGGTCGACAAGACCGGCCCCAGCTTCGATGACGTGCTGGAGTTCGACTTCAACGATCCGGCGCGCTTCGACGTGGTGGGCCTGGTCAACGCACCGCGCGCGAACATGCGCATGCTGCTGCGCGAGAACGCCGCGTTCGTGCGCACCTGCACGGACGACGCGGCCGCCTGCAAGGCCAACCTGCCGAGCGCTCCGCGCGCGGGCTACGTGTGGGCGAACCCGCGCTTTCAGATCGAGTCGGTCCTCGCCGGCGCGGCGTACGACCAGTACCAGAAGCGCAGCGGCTACTCGAAGACGTACGACTTGTTGTTCGTGCCCGCGGCGATCGTGAGCATGGGCGCCAACGGCAAC
Source organism: Polyangiales bacterium (assembly GCA_036277895.1). GTDB lineage: Bacteria > Myxococcota_A > Polyangia > Polyangiales > DASUME01 > DASUME01. The sequence goes on along the minus strand of DASUME010000608.1, from coordinate 148 downwards.
CCCGCCGGCTGGTCGGTGTTCGAGACCCTGGCCAGCCTCGGCGATCCGCCGCCTCCCCAGTACATCTGGGAGACGATCAGCGAGGTCGGCCAGGTGGCGCTGCACGCGTTCAGCGGCATGACCTTGTCCGAGGGCCAGGTGAACGTGG
>DASUME010000607.1:0-3999 GCA_036277895.1 Polyangiales bacterium | reverse complement strand
TGATGCGCATCAGCGGGCCATGCTCCAGGTCGAAGCCGCGCTGGCGATCGGCCGCGAGCACGTCGACCAGCTCGCCCTGTGCCACTTGCAGCTCCAGCGTCGCCTCCGGCAACACGCGCTGAAGCGGCTGTTCACCGCGGGTCAGGAACACGGTACGCAGCGCCTCGTGGCGCGCGATCGCGCTCGTCCAGGCGGCGCGAAAGGCCGCCATGTCGAGCGGACCGTGCAAGCTGCAGGTGACCTGCTCGATGTACGCGTCGTGTTCGTACAGGCTGTGAAACAGCAGCCCTTGCTGCAGCGGGCTGAGCGGGTAGCTGTCGGCCAGATCCGCGCGCAGGTGCTCGACCATACGCTGCGCGAGCCCCTGAACGTCCTGGAAGCTCGGGCCGTGGCTGAAGCGCAGCTGCAGCTCGCCCTCGACGATCACGGCGTCGACCTCGAGCGCGTGGCTGCGCGGCGCGTCCGGATCGCGCTCGGCGCCGACGTCGCGCTCGCTCAAGCGGAACAAGCCCTGGTCGGCGTCGAGCCGCCCCAGGTAATTGAGGGCGACCTCGGCTTCCCCGTACGTCGCGCGTGGTCGATCGGGCGCATCGGCGTCGATCGTGCGCAGCGTGGTGAACCAGCCGAGCGTACGCGAGAGGTCGAGCGTGTCGTGATCGCGCCCGTGGCCCTCCAGCTCGACCGAGCACGTCGTGCCGAGCGCCGCGAACAACGCGGCGAGCAAGCGCGGCTCCATGTCGCCGTCGGTCTGCGCCAGCGTCACCATGTGCCGCGCGCTGTCGCGCTCCCGGCCAAAGTCTAGGCGGGGACGTCCCTCGAACGGGAGCGGCTGCGAGCTCGCGAACTGCGCAAAGCTCGCGCTCGGCGGCGGCAGCTCACGTCCGTGGTAGGCGGCGTCCAGCTCGTCGGCGAGCACGCGCCAGGACACGCCGTCGATCACCAGGTGGTGCGCGGTCAAGAACAGCTCGTGCGTGCTCTCCGACCAGGCCGCGATCAACACCGGCCCGTGCTCCAGGTGAAGCGAACGCTGCAGCGCCTCCACGTCGACCGCAGGTGCGCGCACGAAGCGTACACGCGGCTCGTCTACAAGATCTTGCTGATCGCCGCGGAAGCGAAGCCGCAGCGAGTCGTGGCGCGCGACCACCAGCTGGAACGCGCGCTCCAGGCGCTCGACGTCGAGCTCCGCGCGCGGCGCGAGCCACATCGACTGGTTCCAGTGCTGCGGGTTCGGTCCCGCGTGCTCGAAGAACCAGCGCTGGATCGGCGTCAACGGCAGTGGCCCGGAAGCGTATCGCTCGCTGACGACCGGCGTGAGCTCCGCAGCAGCCGCCAGCTCGGCGACCGTCTGGTGCTGAAACAGCTGACGCGCCGTCAACGCGAATCCCACCGCGCGTGCCTGGGCCACCACGGACAACGCCGAGATCGAGTCGCCACCGAGCGCGAAGAAGTTGTCGTCGACGCCGACCTCCGGGCGACCGAGCACCTGCGCCCAGAGCGCGCACATCTTGCGCTCGCGTTCGCTCACCGCGCCGCGCGTGACCTTGGTCGCGATCGGCAGCGCCGCCAGCGCACGCCGGTCGAGCTTGCCTTGCGCGGTCGTCGGCAGCGCCTCGAGCACCACGATCTGCGCGGGCATCATGTAGTCCGGAAGGCGCTCGCGCAGATGAGTACGCAGCGCGTCCGCGCCCAGCGCGCTCGCCGCGTACAGCACCAGCTGCCCATCGCGCACGTCCGCCAGTGCCTCCCGCGCCAGCTCGGCGGCGCGCGCCTCCAGCTCCCCGAGCTCGACGCGGTAGCCGCGCAGCTTCACCTGGTGATCGCTGCGGCCCACGAAGTCGAGCGCGCCGTCCTCGTGCCAGCGCGCGCGATCGCCGGTGAAGTACATGCGCGCACCCGACGACGCGTAAGGGTTGGGCAGGAACACGCGCGCGGTCTGCGCGGGTTGCTCCAGGTAGCCGTGCGCGAGACCTTCGCCCGCGAGGTAGAGATCGCCGACCACTCCGATCGGGCACGGCGCGAGCTGTGCGTCGAGCACAAGCGCCTGCACGTGCGGCAGCGGCGCGCCGATCGGCACGCTGCCCGCTGCGTCGGCGACGTCTTGCGCAGTCGCTACCACCGTCGCCTCGGTCGGTCCGTAGCTGTTGACCAGGCGCACCTTCGTCGCGGCGCGGAAGCTGCGCACGCGCTCCCGCAGCGCGGCTTCACCACCGAGGATCACCAGGCGCAGCGCAGCCGATGGCGCAACCTCGAGCGACGCGACCGCGCGATGCCAGAAGCTGGTCGGCAGATCGAGCACCGTGATCGCGAGCGCGTCCGCGGCCTGGAAGAACGCACCCGGATCGGCGATCATCGCCTCGTCGCGCAGCACCAGCGTCGCGCCGGCCGCCAGGGTCGGGAAGATCTCTTCCACGCTCGCGTCGAAGCTCAGCGATGCGAACTGCAGCACGCGATCGCCGGGCTCGAGGCCGTACAGCTGGCACGCGCTGTCGACGAAGGCGTCGAGCGCACGGCGCGGGATCACGACGCCCTTCGGCGTCCCGGTCGAGCCCGAGGTGTAGATCACGTACGCCGGCAGCTCGGGGTGGTACGTGCGCCCGGGCGCCAGCGGCGCAGCTTCGAGCTCCGCCGCGCGCAACGTGAGCGCGACACCCGCGCTGAGCTGCGCCACGCGCTCGGGCGGATAGCTCGGATCGATCGGCACGAACGCCGCACCCGCGTCGAGGATCGCGAGCAGCGCGATGACCGCGTCGATCGAGCGCTCCATCTGCACCGCCACGCGACTGCCCGCGCACGCTCCGCGCGCCTGCAGGCTCGCGGACAGCGCGCGCACGCGCTGGCGCAACACGCCGTAGCGGATGCGCTCCGAGCCGGCTTCGATCGCCCACGCCTGGTCGTCCTGCGCGTAGATGCGCGCCAGCACGCCGCGTGCACTCTTCGACCGCTGGCGCCCGAACGCCAACACGCGCTCCAGCTCAGGCGCATCCGCGAGCGCCAGCGCCGAGCAACGCGTCGCGGGCGCATGCAGCGCGGACTCTAGCAGCCGCACGTACTGGCTCGCCCAGCGCCGCGCGCTGGCCGCGTCGAACAGCTCCGTGTCGTACTCCAGCGCGCCGGTCATGCCCTCGCCGGCCGCGACCAGCTCCAGCGCCAGATCGAACTGGGCCGCGCCGCTGTCGAGGTCGAGCAACTCACTCTCCAGCGCGCCGATACGCGGTGCCTCGCTCCCCGGCGGCTGCAGCGCGAAGAACACCTGGCACAGCGGCGCTCGGCCGAGCTCACGCACCGGGTTGAGCGCCTCGACCACGCGATCGAACGGCACGTCTGCATTTTGCTGCCCCTCTTGCACCGCCTGTTGCAAGCGCCCGAGCAGCTGCGAGAAGGACGGGTCGTCCGTGAGCTGTGCGCGCAGCACGACGGTGTTCGCGAAGTTCCCGACCAACGGCTGCAGCTCGGGCCGGTTGCGGTTGGTGACCGGCGTGCCAACGCGCACGTCGCGCTCGTTCGCGAGGCGCGCGAGCAAGGCCACGTAGGCGGCGCACAACACGCTGAACACCGACACGCGCTCGCGCTGTGCCAGCTCGCGCGCTGCCCTCGTGGAAGCCGGCGAGAGCGGAAAGAGCAGGCGCGCACCACGCTGGCTGCGCGCGGGGCCACGCGGGAGGTCGCTCGGTAAGCGCAACGTATCGTCGCCCTCGAGCTGCCTCTTCCAGTACGCGAGCTGCTCGCTCAGGCCCTCGGTGCGCTTGCGCTGCCAGTCCGCGAAGTCGGCGTACTGCAGGCTCAGCTCCGGCAGCGCGCCGCCGGCGTACAGCGTCGCGAACTCACTCAACAGCAGCGCCGTGGACTGGCCATCGAACACGCTGTGATGAACGGTCCACTGCAGCACGTGCTCGCGCGCGCCGAGTCGGATCAGGCACAGCCGGAGCAGCGGCCCGCGCGTCAGCTCGAACGAGCGCGTCGCCTCACGCCGCAGCAAGCGCGCGAGCTCGCCCTCGGGCT
>DASUME010000606.1:0-20275 GCA_036277895.1 Polyangiales bacterium | reverse complement strand
CGCATCCGAGCCCCCCGCGGCGGCCTCACCGCAAGCCGCGACGGCGAGGAGAACGACGGCCAAGGCGAATCGCCTCGAAGACACCATGCGGTGGTAGATGTAATCCGATTGCGTTTAAGTCAAACGCGATCCGGCCGCAGGCGGCGACCGCTACACTTCATCAATCGACGTAAGGTCGGGCTCAGTCGCAGGCTTCGAAGCGCTCCGCCCAGCCGTCGACGGCGAGGCTCTGCACGTTCTCAATCACGAGTGTTGCGGTCCCGTTCTCGCTTGGCCCGACGGAGACATCGTGGCGAACGCCACGCTCCAGCTCGTAGACGTGCGCCGCTGCGAGCCCGCTGCAACCCACGACGGACTCGCGGTACGCCTCGGGCACGAGCGCGCCGCCTGCACGGACCGTGAGCGGCACGGCGCCTTCGAGGTAGAACACGTGCTCGCCGCTCTGTGTGGGCTGAAACGTGACCCTGCCGGCGCTCGCATCGGGCAGCGCGATTCGCCATGCGGTGTGCACCCTGTCGACGCTCGGCACGGCGCCCTCCGTGGCGGCCTCGATGTCTCCGTACGGTCCATGCAGAGCGTGAAGGCACGAATGCTCCAGCAGGGGATCGATCGGGCACATCGAGCCTGCGTCGGGCGCGCTCGCTCCGGTGTCGGAGACGTGCGCATCGAGCATCCCCGTCGAGCCGTCCAGGCGGGGCCGGCTCGCGCACGCGATCCGGTAGGCATCCTGCACGGTACCTTCGCTCATGGACTCGATGATCAGCGCCACGTGCTCACGGTCGCTCTCCAGCTCGAGCGTGTAGCTCTGTGCCTGCAGTGCGTAGACCGAGACCGACGGCAGCACGGCGCAGATCTCCGTGTCGTGCGTGAACCGGGGCGCGAGCGCCTGGTCCTGCTGTCGGATGCGGAGCTTCCCATCGCGGGTGAAGACCGCGAATTCGCCGCTCGCGCGCGGACGATACGCGAGTACGCCCGCGTAGCCGCCGCCCGCCTTCTCCGGTAGCCGTACGTGGAACGCCGTGTGGGCGCGGTCTACGTCGATGCTGGGAGCACCCTGGGCAGCGCCAGCCACCCGGTCGAGGTGCGGGCCCATCAGCTCGTGAAAGCAGGCGTGATCGATCAGCGAATCGGAGACGAAGGTGGCGCACCCAGCACCCGCATCGGGCGTCGTAGGGAGCATGCTGTCTGCATGGCCGCCATCCAGCGCTGCATCGACGTGCGCGCCGCCGCAGCCCGATGCCGCTGCATCGACGAGCAAGAGGAGCGAAGGGAGAGCCCGGACGAGCCACGGCCTGTGCGCTGGCAGCATGCGCTGCTCTTACGCGACACAGTTGCAAATGCAATGCGATGGCAGAGACAGCTCCGCGCGAGAGACGGCTCTAATTAGGTGCAGGTATCGCAGAGGCCGCGCAGCTGGATCTCCAGGCTGCCGCGGCGCAGGGCGCTGGGCACGCCGCGCGCGGGCTTGAGCGCCACCGTGCCGACCGGCAGGCAGGCGACCGTGCCGCAGTCGGTACAGACGAAGTGCGGGTGCTGACCGGCCTCGTGCTCGTCTGCACGTGCGAGCTCGAAGCGCCAGGTATGACCCACGTCGGCCCGGCGCAGAATTCCCGCTTCGGCGAGGTCGATCAGGTTGCGATAGACCGTGGTGCGGTCGACCCCGAGCGCTTCCAGCTCGGCTGCCACGTCCGAGTGGCTGAGCGGCGACGTGGAAGCGTGCAGGACGCCCAGCACGGCGACTCGCGACGACGTGACGCGCAGCCCCGCGCCGCGGATCGTGGCGACGTAGGTCTCTCGGTCGTCTCTCTTGGCGCTTCGCATGGCGCCGCGAAGGTACTCCATGCACTCGGCTCAGGCGAGTGCGACGAGCCACGCAGCGGCGACCACGCCCATCGTGCCGAGCCCCGCCGCCCACTGGCCCGGGGTCGTGCGCGGACGCAACCGCAGCCACGCCACTGCCAGACCGAGCCCGAGCCCAGCCACGGCGCCGAACACGTGTGCGAGCATGTCCACGTTCGCCTTCTCGCTCGTACCGAGCAGCGCCAGCAACGCGATGCTGCCCGCGAGCGCGGTCCAGGCGTTGCGCGTGCGGCGTCGACGATCGATGTACGCGAGCCCGCCGAGGATGCCGATCGCCCCGAACACCGCCGTCGAGAAGCCCACCGAGCGATGCAGCGACTGGTGCGCCCAGGCGTTGATGAGGTTGCCGGCCGTGCCGGAGGCGAGCACGAGCGCCGCGCCAAAGCCCACGCCCTCGGAGCGCATGACCGCGCCGACGACGAGCGAGCCGATGCCGAGGTTCGAGATCAGGTGCGCACCGTCCGCGTGCAGCGTGAGCGCGGTGACGGCGCGCCACCACTCGCCGTGCAGCACGCGCTCGGCATCGGAGGCACCCACCGAGAACCACGTCGCGCCGCCTGCACGCGGACCGGTGACCACGAAGAAGGCCACCAGCGCGGCCGCCACCAACATCGCGCCCAGCACGGCATGCTTCGATACCGGTGCGGGTGGCAGCTCCACGTGCGCGGCGCGCTCGCGATCCTCCGCGTCGGCGGCGTCGAGCTCGGCCTGCGCGCTGGCGCCGAGCGCGAACGGCACGTGCAGCTCGAAGCTGACGTCGGTGAAGCGCACGAACGCAGGCACGCCCTTCGAGGTCAACACCAGCGCCCACGCGTCGAGCTGCCTCGGGTCGCGCGCCGTGCGCACGCAGGCCGTGCGGGGCGGCTCGGCGACGGGGGGCGGCGGGTCGGTCACGGGGCGTGGAGCTTCGAAGCTGGGCTGGATCATGGGCGTCCCGAGTCTGTCCTGAGCGCGACGCGACCCGTTACGGTACGTCCCGGACGGTGCCCTCGGACACCACGTCGAGGTGGGAACACGGTGTCCATATCGGTCATTCCCGCTGCTGGAGCAGAGCGATGCAATACAGAGTGCCGCTGGTGTAACTTGGGCGTGTGATCTGCTCGCTGAGACGTATCGCCCTGTCCGTGACCATGTCGATGGCCGCCTGCGGAACCAAGGGGCAGGAGCAGCCGCCTCCCGTGGACGAAATTGCGCTCTGCGGCACGGACTACCCCAGCTACGCGCCCGGCATGACCGTCAAGGCCGGCGCCCTGACGGCCAAGTTGATCTCCGCGTCCCCGAGCCCACCGCGCCAGAAGGTCCCCAATCACTGGATCGTCGAGCTGCGCGACGAGCAGGGCAAGCCGGTCACGGACTACACGCTCAGCACCCCGGACTCCTTCATGCCCGCGCACAACCATCACGGGCGCTCCGCACCTTCGGCCGAGCCGGGGCTCGAAGCTGCGCGCGCACAGATCCGGGACATCGACTTCAACATGCGCGGGCCGTGGCAGGTGCTGTTCGACGTCGAGCGGCCGGGCGCCAAGCCGGTCACGGCCACGTTCCAGGTCTGCGTGCACTGAGTGAGCCGTACGCGCGCTGCACTGCTGGGGCTGGCTGTGGGCGTGCTGACGGCGTGCTCGAAGGAACCTGTGCCGCGCGCGCCGGAGCCCGTCAGGCTCAGCCTGGAGCAGCTGCAAGATCCGGAGACGTGCCGGGGCTGTCACTTCAAGCAGTACAACGAGTGGGCGAGCAGCATGCATGCGTATGCGTCGATCGACCCCGTCTTCATCGCGATGAACAAGCGCGGGCAGCGTGAGACGAAGGGCGAGCTCGGCACGTTCTGCGTGCAGTGCCACGCGCCGATGGCGCTGCGGAACGGCCTGACGCAGGACGGCTTGAACCTGGCGGAGGTGGCGCCGGGGCAGCAGGGCGTGACCTGCTACTTCTGCCACGACGCGCTCGGCAGCGGCCCTCGGCACTTCAACGCGGACGTGCAGCTCGCGAACGACGCGGTCATGCGCGGCAGTATTCGCGATGCGATCGATCCCGGTGTACACGGCGTGGCGTACTCGGAGGCCCACGACGGCCGCAAGATGGCGGCGTCGGATCTGTGCGGCGCGTGCCACGACATCGTGAACCCGAAGGGCGCCGCCATCGAGCGCACCTACCAGGAGTACAGCGAGAGCATTCACTCGATCGCGCGCGTGGAGAACAAGGGCGGCGACACCTGCCAGGGTTGCCACATGCCGTGGCTGCAGACCGGTCCGATCGCGGAGATGCCGGGTGTGGACTTGCCTGCGCGCGATCGCCATAGCCACTTGATGCCCGCGGTCGACGTCGCGCTGACGGACTTCCCAGACCGCGCGTGGCAGCGTCAGATGACGGAGTGTGCACTCAGCGAAGACGGTGTGTACGTGTTCGCGCTGCGTCACGACGGTGCGGGCGGCTTCAACATCGCGCTCGAGACCACTGCGGGGCACGCGCAGCCGAGCGGCGCCACGATCGATCGCCGGATGTGGCTGGAGGTGATCGCCTATGACGCGCGCGACCAGGTGCTGTTTCAGAGCGGCGTGATCGGAGCGGAGGAGATCGAGGAGCGCGCGCCCGAGGACCCGCGCCATGACCGGCAGCTGTGTATGTTCAGCGAGCGCTGGGACGACGAGCACGGGCACGAAGTGCACATGTTGTGGGAGCCGAAGACCCGGCGCGAGCGGGACAGCCGGCAGCTTCCGATCGCGACCGAGTTCGGCGCCAACCACGTCGCGAACTGTGCGTACCAGACGCCGGGTCGGCAGGTCCCGGCGCGCCTGACGGCACGCGTGATGATGCGACCGATCGCGATGAGCGTGCTGCAGGACCTGGTAGCGTCCGGCGATCTCGCGGCCGAGCTTCTCGGGCAGATGCCGACCTTCGCGATCCAGACGACCGCGATCGAGTGGACGCCGGCGTTGGGCGATTCGCTGTACTTGCCCAAGCACGAGCGCAAGGCGGCGGCGTGCAAGCGTTGACCTCGGCAACCTGAAGGAAGCACCAGACACCTCGTGGCTGATGGACTACGTGCTCGCGCGGACGCTGCTCTACCGCACGCACGACGACATGCTGCGGCTCGGCGCAAACCTCGAGCCCGCACCCAGGGAGCTCACGGTGGAGACCGACGGCACCGGCCACGCGCTCTTCCTCAGCGCGTGCGCCCCGGCTTAGGCCCTGGCCACCGTACGCAGTGCAGAGGCGAGGGCGGCCATGCCCTGGAAGCGCTCTTCACGTGGCCTGCGCAGGCACGTGAAGAGTACGTCTTGCACCGCGGGCTGGAGCGGGGCGTACAGGTGCGCGGCGAGCGGCAGTGGAGGGCGGGTCAGCGCGTTCGCGATCATCTCCAGCTGGCTGGTGCCCGGAAACGGCATGTTGCCGGTGATCAGCTCGTAGAGCGTGACACCCATCGACCACACGTCGCTGCGTGCGTCGACGTCGTTGGAGCTCACGATCTGCTCGGGGGACATGTAGCCGGGCGTGCCGAGCAGCGCGCCGGCGTGGGTCAAGCTCTGCTCGGTGCGCTTGCTGGGCTCTCCGGCGGCGATCCCGAAGTCGAGCACCTTCACCCTCGTCTGCGCGTCGGTCGTTCGCGCGAGGAAGATGTTGGCGGGCTTCAGGTCGCGATGCACGACGCCGACCCGGTGCGCGGCGGAGACGCCGTCGCAGGTGTCGGCACACCACTCGAACGCCTGACGGTAAGGCAGACGTCCGTAGCGTGCGAGCACGCCTCCGAGGTCTTCGCCTTCGAGGTACTCGAGCACCAGGTAGGGCAGGTCGCCTTCGCCCGGATCGAGGTTGCCCACGTCGATCAGCTGCGCGACGTGCGGCGTACGCAGGTGCATCAGGACGCGCGCCTCGCGCACGAAGCGGTCCAGCACGTGCTCGTGCTCCCACCACTCGAGCGTCATGATCTTGATCGCCACACGCTGGCCGTGGGCGTCGTGCGCGCGGTACACGGCGCCGCAGCTGCCGCGCCCGATCTCGGCCTCGAGCATCCAGCGTCCGCCGAGCACGGTGCCCGCGGGCAACGCGAGGCGCGAGCGCAGGTTGGGTCCGCTGCCGCGTGCGAGATCACGGCGCAGCCGCAGCTCGCGTGCGATCTGATCGGCGAGACGGCGCAGCGAATCGAGCTGACGCAGTGACAGCTCGCGCGGCGTGCGATCGGCCACGGACAGCGCGCCGACGGCGGAGCCGGGCTCCACCTGCAGCGGAACCCCGGCGTAGAAGCGCAGGTGCGGGTCACCCGTGACCAGCGGGTTGTCGAGGAAGCGCGGGTCGAGCAGCGTGTCGCGCACGATCAGCGGGCGCGTGTGGTTGATGCAGTGGCCGCAGAACGAGAGGTCGCGCGCGATCTCCGTCTGCTCGACTCCGACGCGCGCCTTGAACCACTGCCGATCTTCCCCGACCAGCGTGATCAGCGCGATCTCCGTGCCGCACAGGTCGGCCGCCAGACGGGCGACGTCATCGAAGGCCTGCTCCGCCGGCGTGTACATGATGCGGCATGCGTGCAGCAGCGCGAGCCGTGTGTCCTCGTCATCGGGGATCGGCGCCGTCTGCATGCAGGGTCGGTTACCACCTGGGCGCATGGGCGTCGAGCAGCCGGCGCGCGCCCGAAGCCGAGAAACGTCCACGTAGCAGATCGGAAGCGCACGGCCGGCAGTCGCGACTATTGCGGCCGTTGCAAAGGTGAAGTGCGTCGATCGAACCTACTCAACCGGAGCCGCGCGCGATAACACTCCCCCATGTCGCGCCCGCCTCTGCCTCCCTTCACCGAACAGAGCGCCATCGAGAAGGTCCGCCTCGCCGAAGACGGCTGGAATGGCCGCGATCCGGCGCGTGTGGTCCTGGCGTACACCGCGGACAGCCGCTGGCGCAATCGCGCCGAGTTCTTCTCCGGCCACGCGGAGATCCAGGCCTTCCTCTCCCGCAAGTGGAACCGCGAGCTGGACTATCGCCTGATCAAGGAGCTATGGGTCCACGCAGGCAACCGCATCGCGGTGCGCTACGCGTACGAATACCACGACGACAGCGGCCAGTGGTTTCGCGCCTACGGAAACGAGAACTGGGAGTTCGCCGAGGACGGCCTGATGCGCACGCGCCACAGCAGCATCAACGAGCACCCGATCCAGGAGTCCGAGCGCAGGTTCCGCTGGCCCCTCGGCCGCCGCCCGGACGATCATCCGGGGCTCAGCCACTTCGGCTTCTAACGCAGCCCGCGCACCGCAAAAAGTGGCATGGCCGAGCGCGCGCAGTCTTGAGCGCCCGCCGCGACGGGAGCTTTTCAGCGCGCCGTCCGTCTCGTGACGTAGTCATTCCTTTCCGCGCGGCGTATGACCGTTGCTCACGGCGCGATCACCGTTGCGGGTGGTTCGCGCGTGGAATGCATCTCTGTGCGCCGATCGGCCAGCGCGCTGCGCTAATGATTCGGCGAGGAGAGCCCATGGAACGCTACCTGCGAGTCTTCAACTTTTCGTTTCGCGTGTTCGGCATGGCGGCTCAGAACCCGCTGCTGCTCGCGCCTATCGCGGCGAACATCGTTCTCGCAGCGCCGTTCATGTTGGGCTGCGCGGTGGCGCTGCAGCTCGTTGAGTCGGATGCGGGCGCCTACACGGTGCTCGCCGCGGGCGTGACGTTGTTGTACTTCATCGACTACTTCTGCAACGCGGTCACAGCGTCCTTGATCTGTGACCAGGTCACGGACGGAAGGGCAGACCTCGGTTCCGCGTTCCGGCGCGTGCAACGGGTGCTGGGCGGCATCGCGATCTTCGCCGCCATCTCGGCCGCGTTCGATCTGCTGCAGGCGTACGCCTCGGAGCGGAACGACATCGTCGCGAAGCTTGCGACGCGAGTGCTCTACGCGCTGTGGACCACGGCTACGTACGTGGTGCTGCCGGCGATGGTGATCGAGGGGCTCACGTTCGGAAGCGCGTTCGCGCGTTCGAAGCAGCTCGCGAGCGAAGACCCCACGAACGTGGGCATCGGCGCCGTCGCCATCGGCGTGGTGAACTACGCGCTCGGCGGCGCGATCTTCTACCTCGCACACAAGCTCCTGCTCAGCGTGGACTCGCCGTTCCTGGGCGCCGTGCTGTTCTATACGATCATCAATGTGTATTGGGCGATCTCGGGCTACCTGAAGATCACGTACTTCACGTGCTTCTACCTGTGGGCGCGCGAGTGCGAGCGCACGCAGAGCGCGAGCCCGTCGCTGGCGCCCGCTCCCTTGGCCGCGGTGCTCTGATCGGCCCCGCAGCTCACTCGAGCGGGATGTCGAACACGCCGCGTGCGGCTTCGCTGCTTGCGATCCGCGCGTACCACGCGTCGAGGTGGGCGCGCGGGTGAGGCGCGAGCCCGAGCCCGCGCCAGCGGTGGGCTTCGCAGGCGATCGGGATGTCCGCCATCGTGAAGTGGTCGCCGGCGAGGAAGGGTTGCCGCGCGAGGTGACGCTCCAGCAGGTCCCAGAGCGACTCGGTCGCGCTGACAGACCTCGCGATCAGCGCGTCGCTGCGCGCCTCGGGGGCCGTGCGGATGAGCTGCACGAAGGCGTCCTTGCCTGCGATGTTCAAGGTCGTCTGCTGCCAGTCCATCCAGCGCTCGGCGTCGAAGCGTGCCTGCAGCGGCTCGGGATAGAGCGTGCGCGGCGCGTGCTTGGCGGCCAGGTAGCGAACGATCGCGTTCGATTCCCAGAGCTCGAAGCCGTCATCGTCCAGCAGCGGGATCAGGCCGTTGGGGTTGCGCGCACGGTACGCCTCCGTCTGCACGATCCCAAACTGGCGCCCTGCATCGATGCGCTCGAAGGCGAGCCCGAGCCACTGCGCCGTCAGCACGACCTTACGCACGTTGATCGAAGTGATCCGACCCCAGATCTTCATCGTTCCTCCGGGGTATTCGTGGCGCGCGGGCGGCTCAGCGGCCGCTGGAGTCGGGGCGGCGGCCGGTCTCGAACAGGAACCAGACGCGGCGCTCGGTCTGGTCGATCCAGTTCTCGATCAGGCTGGTGCTGGCGACGTCGTTCGCTTCGTCGGTGATCTCGTGGACCACGCGCAGGCTCGCGGCGAGGGCCTTGTTGTCCTCGGTCAGCTCGGCGAGCATGTCGGAGGGCTCGACGTAGTCCGCGTCGTTGTCCTTGACGCGCTGGGTGCGGGACACCTCGCCGATCGAGCGCAGGGTGGGGGCGCCGATCTTGCGAACGCGCTCGGCGATGTCGTCGACCATCGCGTAGAGCTCGCCCGCCTGCTCGTCGAGCAGCAGGTGGTAGTCGCGGAAGTGCGGGCCGGACACGTGCCAGTGAAAGTTCTTGGTCTTGAACCAGAGTGCGAACACGTCCGCCAGCACGATGTTCAGGGCCGCGGCCACCTCCTTGGTGGCGCCGCTCGCGAGATCCGTAGGGGTCGCCAGGGGGGCGAGTCGTTCCCGTATCAACGCGGCTTCGTTCTTGCTCATGGGGCCTGGGCTTTCCGCGGCGCTTGCGCCGCCTCATGTCGAGGTCGCATACGAGAGCGCAGCGTTACGAGCAAGCGAAGCCTTCGCCGAGCTGGAACTCGCGCCGCACGAAGCGCTCGAGCCAGGCGCGCGGCAGGGCCCAGAGCGCGACCGACGCCAGGGTGGCCTTGCGGCCGACCCGATATCGCGCGCTCGGCTCGGCCACCGTCGCGGCACGCAGGATGACCTCGGCCACGCGCGCGGGGTCGGCGCCGCGCGCGACCTGGCGTTGAATGATCGCGATCACGCGCGCGCGAGGCCCGTCGTAGACGGAGAGCTGGCTTGCGGGCAGGGCCATCTGAATCGACGTTCGATGTGCGGCCGGCTCGACCAGGCTGACTCGAATGCCAAACGGGCGAAGCTCGTGCCGGAGTGCATCGCTGTAGCCGGCGAGGGCGTGCTTGCTGGCCGCGTATACGCCGTGGAAGGGCACGCTGATCGCGCCGGACAGCGAGCCCACGTTCACGATCCTGCCACGACCGCGTGCGCGCATGCCCGGCAGCACCGCCGAGGTCACGCGCATCACGCCGAAGAGGTTGGTCTCGAACAGCCCCTGCGCCTCCTCGACCGAGGTCTCCTCGCACGCCCCGGAGAGTGCGACGCCGGCGTTGTTGACCAGGATGTCGAGCGGACCGATGGAGTCGATGCAACGTGCGACGGAATCCTGACGGGTGACGTCGAGCTGGAGCATCTCCACGCCGGCCGGACCGCCGCGGCCGCTGCGACTGCTGCCGAACACGCGATGGCCGGCAGCGTGCAGGCGCTGCGCGGTGACCCACCCGAAGCCGGACGATGCGCCGGTGACCAGTGCGATGCTTTTGTTCATGCGCAAAGTTTCGCCTGTCTTCCGCGCGAAGACGACTCAGCTTGCGGCGCAAGAATGAGCCTGCAAAACAGGCCCGCCAAGAACGTAGCTCTACGATCACTCAGTTTTCGAGCGCACCGCGCGACGGGCTGATAGCTTCGACGCGTGCCACCTCGCGATCGCACCCGTCGCCGTGTCGAACCCACGCAGGAGCGTGCGCTGGCGAGCGTGGATGCGATCCTGGAGGCGGCCGAGCGCTCATTGCGCGAGCGCGGCTTTGCGCGCACCAACACCAACCAGATCGCCGCGGTTGCGGGCGTCAACGTCTCGCTGGTCTACCGGTACTTCGCCGGCAAGGAGGCGATCGTCGGCGCGCTGATCGAGCGCGGCGCACAGCGTACCTACGACGCTGCGAGCGAGGTCATACGCACGCACGAGGGCGAGCCGATGCGCGTCGTGCTTCCGGCATTGATCGAGGCATTCGTCGACACGCCGGGCCTCGATGCGGAGCTTCACCGCGAGCTGGTCGAGCACGTCGACATCAGCGCGCGGCGGCCCGTGCTCCACGAGCTGCGTGTGCGACTTGGCGTGCTGTTTCGCAACTTGCTGCGTGCACACGCCGCCGAGCTGCGGCCAGACGCCGACCTGGAGGCGCTCAGCTTCGTGCTGCAGCATGCGCTCGAGGCTGCGACGCACGCGGTGGCGTTCTACCGTCCGCGCTCGCTGTCGCGACGCCGCGCGCTGGCTGCACTCTGCGAGCTCGTCGAGCGCGCGCTACTGCGGTGATCAGGCGGGCGTCGTGGCGTCGACCAGGAGGCGCGTCATCGGGCCGCGGCGCAGCACCTCGCGGTGGCCCAGGCAGATGAAGTGCTGCTGCGCGCGCGAGATGGCGACGTTGAGCAGGTTGGGGCGGTCGTTGAGGAAGCCCAGCGAGCGCGGCTCGGTGATCACGCTGCTGAACAGCACGATGCTGCGCTCGCCGCCCTGAAAGCGATGCACCGTGCCGAGCGCGAGGCCGCTTCGCGCACCGGGAGAAGGCTCGTCGTCGGGCTCCGCGCTCTGCTCGAGCGGTACCCCGTGATCGAGCAGCGCGCGCCGCAAGCGGTCGAGCTGGCCGCGGTAGGGCGTGATCACCGCGAGGTCCGCGGGCGCCACGCCGCGCGCCAGCAACAGACTGACCAGCTGCACCGTCTCGCGTAGCTCCAGCTCGTTGTGCAAGCTGCCCGCAAAACGCTGCTGCTCGCCGCGCAGGTCGCGCATCAGCATCGCGCGCGCGAGCAGCGACGCGCGGCTCGCCGGATCGACGGCGGGCGCGTGCAAGCGCAAGCCGTAGTGGCACAGCGCATCCGAGACGCGGATGATCTCGGGCTGGCAGCGGAAGTGATCGATCAAGGTCAAGCGCTCGGCCGCGCGATCGGCGAGCGACTGCGCAGACACGTCACTCGTGCTGTGCACGCGGTACGGAGCCAGCATCTCGAGGTCCACCTTCGGGCGCAGGCTGCGCAGCAAGCGCAGGTCGTCGTCGGCGCCGAGCTCGATCACGGGCGGCAGCTGGTGCACGTCTCCGATCAGGAGCGCGCTGTCGGCGCGCATCAAGGCGGACACGGCGTGCGCAGGGTGACACTGCCCGGCTTCGTCGACGATCGTACGGACCTGCACGTCGGCGGGCAGGCAGTTGCCGAGCGAGAGCAAGGTCGAGCCCCACACGCCGAACAGCTGGCAGAGCAGCGTGGCCTCGCGCGCGGCGTCGCGGAACATGGGTCGCAGCGAGCGCTCCTGCTCCACGCAGCGCGCGGCGGCCTCGACCGCGTCGTACAGCGCGTCTGCGTGCACCCTGGCCCACGCCTCGCGTACATCGAGCGCCAGCGCGAACAGCGCGCGCGAGGTCGCTTCGTCGAGCTCGGCCGCGGGCACGGGCTCCTCGGCCCCGAGCGCGGCGAGCTTCTGCGCGAGTGCTCCGCGCGCCGCAGCACTGTGCTCGTCGTCGACCGCGCGCGTGAGCTCGCGCTGCAGCTCGGACAGGTGCCCCAGGAGCGTCTCGGCGCCGTCCTCCCACAGCTCCATCAGCGCGCCGACGTCGAGCGGCGCCTCGAGCGGCGGGAGCGGCACGTCCAGCGGCATGCCGGCCTCGCGCATGGCCTGCTCCAGCGGGGGCAGATCGCGCGCGGCCGTCTTCTCGTAGTGGCGCGCGACGGCGTTGACGTGCGCCATCGTGGGCTTCGCGCTGCACAGCTCGCTGAGCGCGCTCAGCCGCTTCACGACCTTGCGCAGCGGGGCCTGCAGCGTGCGCGCCAGCTCGGCATCTACCTTTGAGCTGGCGGCCGGGAGTGCGGCCAGCGCGCTGATCGACCGCGAGCGCTCGGCATTGCGCGCGAGCGCGTCACGGCGCGGTGCGAGCTCCCGGTCGAGGTTGTCGCGCAGCGCCGCGTACGCGCCCAGCGTGCGGGCCAGCGCGCTCGAGCGCACGCCGTCCGGCTCGGCCTTCGCTTGCGCGAGCCAGACTGCGGCCGCGCGCAGCTGCGCGGCGAGCCGCTGTTCACAGACCTGTCGGCTGCCGACGCGCAGCGCGAGGGGCAGGGCGCGCTCGCAGGCCAGTGGGTCGATCACGTTGTCGACCGCGCGGTTGTTGCCGCTCGCGATCACGAGCAGCTCCGCGCCCATCGTGCGTCGATCGAGCAGCGCGTCCACCTGACGCACGAGGTGCTCGGCGCACAGGTGCAGGATCAGCGTCGTCTTGCCCGTGCCCGGTGGGCCCTGCACGGCCGTCAGCGGCGAGCCCCAAAAGCGCTCGGCGACGATGCGCTGGTGTGCGGTGAGTGCAGGCCCGGTGAACAGCGCGCGCTGCGCCGCCTCGGCCGCGGGCAGCGCTTTGCCCGTAAGGTACGCATGCAGAGGACCGTCGAGCTCCTCGCCACCGAGCGACGCCAGCTCGCGCTGCAGGTACCAGGTCGTCTTGGCCTGCGTGCCGTCGAGCACGATGCCGACTGGATAGACGTTCGCGCGCATCGGCGAGCGTTGCAACAGGCCTTGCATCGCGCGCAGGAGCCGAGCGAACGGCTCGCCGTCGAAGCGCTCACCCAGCTCGCCTTCCAGCGTGTCCGCCAGCATCGTGATCAGCTCGCGCTCGCGCAGCGAGCCACGCGTGCGCAGCGCCTCGAACAGCGCGTCGATCGCGTCGCTCGACACGCCCAGCGGGTAACTCAGCAGGCGCGTGTCGATGAAGAACGGCCAGCTCTCGTCGCCGCGCGGCGCGCAGCTCACCGTCACGCGGTCCGGCGGTGGCGGCAGGTCTCCACGCTTGCGATCGGTCCGCGTCGGCACGCGAAAGTTTCCATCTTCCCGGCCGAAGCGCAGCTTCACGCCGCGCCGCAGCAGCCCCGCCAGCTCGCCTCGCGGCAAGTGGACCACGGGAAAGCTCAGCACGTGCGCGAGCTCGCTGTCGTCGGGCCCACGCCGGTATTGCTGCAGCAACCAACCCTCGAAGTACGCTGCCAGCTCCGCATCGAAGCCGCGCTCGAGCGCCTCGTCCTCCAGCACCACGCGCGTGACGTCAGCTTGGGGCAGCTTGAAGTAGACCTGCCCGGCAGAGGGCTGATCGACGCGCGGCACCACGGAGCCCGGCCCCTGCCGACGCGCACGCGGACGGACCTTGAGGCTCTCCTCCAGGCGCACGGACGCCAACCAATACCGAAGCACGTCACCCGCGAGCTCAGCCATCGCGCAATATCCGGCGGCGCTGGGTAATTCCACGGCCCGCGAGCGAAACGGAGAGCAGCAGGACGAGGGGTGTACGCAAGATGCGGACCCTATCACGGCGCCCGCGTTGCGCGCACGACACTCATCGATCACAAGCAGGCGATGAGTGCTCCAGACATCATGGAAGATCGGGTGTGGCAGAAGAGCGGCTGGATCGCTCGCGTGATCAAGAACGAAGATGACGAGGGCTGGGCGGTCGAGATGACGCGCGTCGGTGACGACGAGCCCGCGCTGGTGGGCCCGTGGACGATGGGCCGCGACAAGAAGAACCCCAAGCCGCTCGACGCCAGCGCCTTCACGACCCTGGTCAAGACGGCGAGCGAAGTGCTGATGCGCCACGAGCAGGCCGCGCGCGAGAGCATGCGCAAGTCGCGCACGATCACGGACGGCCAGGGCCGTCGGCTCCGCGTGGACCTGGAGATCCAGCCCGACGAAGACGACCCGCACGCCGTAATCACGGTGATCGATCTGAACAGCGGTGAGGAGCGCGACAAGGTGCGCGTGCCGCCGGACTTCAAGCTCAGTGCAGCCAGCGCCCAGCGCTTCGCACGCAGCGGCGAGACCTGAGTTGGCCGAGAGAGCAAACGATCCCCTGCACGGCTTGACGCTCAAGGCGATCGTCGAGCGCCTGGTCGAGCACTACGGCTTCGAGAAGCTGGGCATGATGCTGCCCTACCGCTGCTTTCAGTTCGACGCGAGCGTGGCCTCGAGCCTCAAGTTCCTGCGTCGCACGCCGTGGGCGCGCAAGAAGGTCGAGGAGCTGTACGTGGCCCTGGTGGAGCGCGGCGACCTTACTTGAGCAGGGTGATCACGAAGCGCTTGCCCTTGATGTGACCTGCGCTGAGGCTTTGCTGTGCGTGACGGCTCATGTTCTTGGCCACGGCCACGTACGAGAAGTTGTCGTGGATCTCGATCTTGCCGATGTCGGTGCCCGCGAGCCCGCCGGACTCGCCGGTCAGCGCGCCGAGGATGTCCCCCGGCCGCACCTTCTGCTTGCGGCCGCCCGCGATCTTCAGGGTATCCATGCTCGCCGAGCGAGCCAGCGCCTCGTTGCTGATCGCGTCTTCCATCACGACGCGCTCGAGCTTGCCCTGGATGTGCTCTTCCAGGCTCTTCAGCTTGGGCTTCTCGCGCGGACCTGCGAACGACAACGCGATGCCGCTCTTGCCCGCGCGCCCGGTGCGTCCGATGCGATGCACGTAGATCTCGGGCTGAGAGGGGAGATCGTAGTTGATCACCAGCTCGAGGTTGGCGACATCGATGCCGCGCGCCGCCACGTCCGTGGCCACCAGCACGCGCGTGCTGCCGTTGCGGTACTTGGCCATCACGCGGTCGCGCTCGTATTGCTCCAGGTCGCCGTGCAGCGCCGCCACGCTCACCTGCGCATTCGCGAGCGACTTCTCCAGCTCGGCCACGGTGCTCTTGAGGTTGGCGAACACCAGCGCGGCCTCGTGCGGGTAGTGTTGGAGCGCCCAGCGTAGCGCCTTGGCCTTCTGCTCCGGCTCGACCTGGAGCACGAGCTGCCGGACGTCGCTCGCCTCGCGTGCGGGCGCCTCGATGGTCACGCGCGCGGGGTCACGCTGGTAGCTCCGACTCAGCGCGTCGATGGTGGGCGGGAAGGTCGCGGAGAAGAACACGGTCTGGCGCGAGCGCGGACAGGCTTCGAGGATGACCTTCATGTCTTCGGCGAAGCCCATGTCGAGCATACGGTCCGCTTCGTCGAGCACGACCGTGCGGGCAGGGCGCAGGTCGAGCGTGCCGCGGCCCAGGTGGTCGAGCACACGTCCGGGCGTGCCCACCACGATGTGCACGCCGCGCTCAAGTGCCTGTGCTTGCGGCCGCAGCGGCTCGCCACCCGCCACCACCAACACCTGGAGCCCGGGCAGGTTGCGGCCGAGCTTGCGCAGCTCGCGCGCGACCTGGGCGCTCAGCTCGCGCGTTGGGCACAACACCAGCGCGCCGATCGAGCGCGTCTCCGTCGAAGCGCGCGGTTCCTCCGCGCGCGAGCACAAGAAGCACAGCTTCTGCAGAATGGGCAGCGCGAACGCGACCGTCTTTCCACTGCCCGTCTGCGATTGTCCGATCAGGTCCTTGCCCTCGAGCAACAGGGGAATACTGGCGGCCTGGATGGGCGTCAGCGCGCTGTAACCGAGGACCTCGACGACCTCCAGGAGCGCGGGCGAGAGCGGTAGAGATCGGAAGGAAAGATCCACAGCGCGCACTGTAGCAAGCCCCTGTGCGAAAACCGGGGGACCGGCGACGATAGTCATGGCAGAGGAACCTTCGGGGGTAGCGTTTGCGTTCTTGGATTCTCGTGGTGTCGCTCGTGGTTGCCTGTTCATCGAGCGAGGAGCTCGCGCCCGTGGTCATGCCGCTGCCCACCAGTTCTCCCGAGCAACAGGTGCTCGAGTGGCAGGCTGCGAAGGGCACGTTCGACCGGCGCTGCGTGGTCTGTCACGGCTGCTACGACGCTCCCTGCCAGCTCAAGCTGAGCTCCTGGGACGGCATCGCGCGCGGAGCCACCGACGCGAAAGTGTACGATACAACGCGCCTGCGCGAGGCGAAGCCCACGCGCCTCAACATCGACGAGAGCACGGTGGAGGGCTGGCGCGCCCGGGGCTTCTTCCCCATTTTGCCCGAGAACGAGCAGCTCGATCCGGCGCGCTCTCTGATCACGCGCATGCTGGAGCTCAAGCGCGAGAACCCGCTGCCCCTGGACTCGCGGCCGCTGTCGAAGAGCTTCGAGCTCGGGCTCGATCGCGAGGAGTCCTGTCCGGTCGCGGGCAAGTTCGACGAATACCGGCGCGACCACCCCACCTGGGGCATGCCCTACGCGCTGCCTGGCCTGGCGGACGCCGATCACCAGGCGCTCACGGGCTGGGTGGCTGCGGGAACCCCGCATCAGCCGCTCGCCGCGCTCGCACCCGAGGTGGAGCAGAGCGTCGCGCGCTGGGAGGCGTTCTTCAACGCGCCCGGGCTCAAGGAGCAGGTGGTCTCACGCTACATCTACGAGCACCTGTTCCTGGGTTCGCTCTACTTCGAGGGACTGGACGAGCAGACGTTCTTTCGTCTGGTCCGCTCGCACACGCCGAGCGGCATGCCCATCGTCGAGATCCCAACGCGGCGTCCGTACGAGGACCCGGGGCAGCCCACGTTCTTCTACCGTCTGCAGCGTCGCGACGACACGCGCCTGTACAAGACGCAGATCCCGTACCCGCTCAGCGACGCACGCATGGCGCGCTACCGCGAGCTGTTCTTCGACCCGCCCTACGAGGTCACCAAGGTGCCGGGCTACCGGCGCGAGGTCGCGTCCAATCCCTTCGAGGCGTTCGCGGAGCTGCCGGTGGGCTCACGCTATCGCTTCATGCTCGACGACGCGCAGTTCATCATGGCCGGCTTCATCAAGGGGCCCGTCTGCCGTGGTCAGGTGGCGCTCAACGTGATCGAGGATCGGTTCTGGATCTTGTTCCTGGAGCCGGACTCGCCGCTGATCGCGCAAGAGGCGCAGCTGCTCGCCCAATCCCAGGAAGATCTCTCGCTGCCGGCGGAGATGGGCAGCAACAACCTGCTCGTCACCTGGCGTCAGTACGCCAAGAAGGAAGAGCGCTTCCTGCAGCGCAAGAGCGACTATCTGAACGCGATCTACAGCACGGGCGCGATGACCCAGCAGCAGATCTGGGACGGCGACGCGCGCAACGACAACGCTGCGCTCACGGTCACGCGCCACTTCGACAGCGCTACCGTGGTCAAGGGGCTCATCGGCGGCGATCCCAAGACGGCGTGGGTGCTCGACTACTCCCTGTTCGAGCGCATCCACTACTTGCTCGTCGCGGGCTACGACGTGTTCGGCAACATCGGGCACCAGCTCCAGTCGCGCATGTACATGGACTTTCTGCGCATGGAGGGGGAGTTCAACTTCCTGACCTTCTTGCCGAGCGAGCGCCGCAAGCCGCTGATGGAGAGCTGGTATCGGGACACGGACGACGAGGTCAAAGATCACGTCTACGGAAAGTTCGCGTTCTACGACCAGCAGACCGGTCTGACGTTCCAGACCGCCACCCCGGAGCACGAGCTGTTCGAGATGTTCCGGCAGTGGGTTGCGCCGGTGCTCGAGCGCAAGCACGAGCTCGGTGAAGATGCCCTCGCACCGCTCTCGATGTTGCGTGGCAAGCAGGCTTCGCTGCTCGCCGAGATCAGCTTCGTGGAGGTGCGCAAGGCGGGTGGCGACGCGTACTTCACGCTGCTGCGCGACAGTGCCCACACCAACGTCGCGCACCTGTTCGAGGAGGAAGAGCGCCGCGTGGTCGCCGAGGATCAGCTCACCGTCTTGCGCGGCTTCGTGGGTGCCTACCCCAACACGCTGTACAGCGTGGCCGAGGCAGACGTACCGGCGTTCGTGGCCGCCGTCACTGCGCTCGACTCCGACCTGGCCTACACCGCACTCCGCGACCGCTTCGGCGTGCGCCGCACGGACCCCCGCTTTTGGGACTTGAGCGACCGCATGCACGCCGCCTTCCCGCGACTCGAGCCGCTGGAGTCGGGACTGTTCGATTACAACCGCCTGGCGGCCGAGTAGTCATCACGTCGACGGCCCGCCGTGATGGGACTACGCTCAGGGGCTCAGCACGGGAAGAGGATCATGAAGCTCGGACGTAACGACCCCTGCCACTGCGGCTCGGGCCAGAAGTACAAGAAGTGTCATCAAGCCGAGGACGACGCCAAGAAGTCGGCCGAGCTGCAGGCACAGGCCGCGGAGCGCGCCGCGGCGGCGGCCGCAGCAGCCGAGGCCGAAGGGGAGGAAGGCGAGGACAAGGAAGCCGCCGCGAGCGAAGGCCCCGCCAAGCACGCGCACGCCAAGGTGCAGACCCGGCAGCGTCCCAAGGTGCCCACGGCCCACAACGCGAACCTGCCGCGCCGCGGCGCGGTCTGAGCTTAGCCTTCTAGCGTAGCGGGATCCTGGTGGTAGAAGCCTGACAGGATCTCGTACAGGTCGGCGTCGACGCGCTTGAGCGCGCGCGGCTGATCGAAGAAGTGCTCGGTGGCGACCGCGAAGAACTCCGCTTCGTTGGTGGCGCCGTAGGCATCGAGGAAGCTGCTCTCGCCGCGTGCGGTGCGCTTGCGCAGCGTCAGGAACGAGCGCTCGCAGACCTCGCGCCAGCGCTGCACCTCGGCACGGCTCTCCAGCTCGGGCGTGCCGTCCGGGCTGCCGTCCTCCATGTCCAGCTTGTGGGCGAACTCGTGGTAGACGAGGTTGTGCCCGTCGTGCGGGTTCTTGCCGTCGCGCAGCACGCGGTCCCAGGCCAGGATCACGGGCCCGCGCACGTGCGCCTCGCCGAGCAACGCGGTGGGGCCGCTCGCGAGCAGCTCGGGAGACTGCACGAACACGCCCTGCTCGCGCGCAGGGCGCATCACCGCGCTCGGGTAGACGAAGATCGACTCCACGTCCTCGTACAGCTTGTGCGGACGTGCGAGCACGAGCAGGCACGCCTGCGCCGCGACGGTGACCTTCATCTCGTCCGTAAGCTCGAGCCCGCCACAGCCCTCCCAGTTCTTCTCCGCCACGAACACCTGCACCAGGTCGCGCAGCTGCTTTTGCTGCTCCTCCGGCAGGCGCGCGTAGTGCTTGACGTTGCGCTGCAGCACGGGCAGCCACGCGTCAGGGAAGGGCTCGCTCAGGATCTTGTCGCGCTGTCGCTCACGCCACCATTCGAACATGCCGCGGGGTAGCGCGCCCGGCGCTCCGCGTCATGCCCGAACGTGTTCAGAGCTTGAGCTCGTCGGCCAGGAAACCGTCGTCCGTCGCGAGCGTGTGCTGCGCCTGCCACTCGGCATCCTTGGAGGACCACACGGCGTCCACCTTGCTGATGCGCTGCGCGATGTTGTCCGCGTGGGCGTCGACCCACTGCTGTCCGCCGTTGCCGTCCGGGACGAGCGGCTTGCTCTCCTTGATCCAGGCGGCCGCCTCCGCGAAGCGTGGGGTGTTGCGACGCACCGCTTCGGCGGTCGCTTGCGCTTTCCAGAAGCCCGGGCGAACGCGCGTCTCGATCACGTACGTGCGGCCCGCCTCGATGGTTGCGCGGATCGGATCGGTGGTCTCCGCGATCAGGTAGAACGTATACTCGCCGGGCGGTAGCGAGGCGATCGCGTGTGCCTTGCCGCGAACGGAGGCGACGAACTTCTTGTTCTGATCGACCGCCACGAAGTTGATCGCGGCGCCGTACGTGGTGTGGCGCGCGAGCACGAGCGTGGCCAGCCCGTCCTTGGGCGAGTACGTGGGAGCGGTCTCGGACCGCATCCCGCGTGCACCGCCGGCGCAGCCGACGGCGAGGGAGAGGGTGAGTGCAACGAGGAGAGTTCGAATGA
>DASUME010000605.1:0-12296 GCA_036277895.1 Polyangiales bacterium | reverse complement strand
CAACAGTACGACGTCTCGGTTGACACTTACTGGGAAGAGCTCTGCTTCAACCTCGAGTACACGCGCCGGCTCTACGCCGAGGCGCTCGGCTGCACCGAGATGACCGTGCTCAAGAACGAAGGCAGCCGCGCCACCGGCATCCAGCGCCACCTGCGCTTCATCAAGCCGATGGACATGCCGGGACCGATCGCCAAGATCTTCGGCGGCCACGTCACCATGGACGAGCTGGCCGACTTCGACGCGCGCGAGCAGCGCTGGAGCTACCGCATGGTGCCGTCGATCATGGGCGATCGAATCGACATCCGCGGTCGCGTGCAGGTGTTCGCGAGCGGCAGCGGGAGCGAGCAGCGCAGCATCAACACGGTCACCTGCAAGCTGTTCGGCCTGGGTGGCATCGTCGAGCCGTTCGTGATGCGCGAGGCCGCCAAGGGCCACAACGACCGCTATCAGTTCACGCTGCGCTACATCAAAGAGAAGCAGCTGACCTGACGCGCTGATGGGCGTCCCACGCCCAGGCGCCGGGGCCCGAGCGTCAATGCGTGGGCGTGTCGGGCGCGGGCGGCTGGTCGATCGGCTCCTCGACGCCCGTGGCGCCCACGCCGGAGCTGCCGGGGACCGCACCCGGGCCGCTCGGGTAGCTGCCGGCGGCGTTCTCGGCGCCCTGCGTCTCGGCAGGCGTGAGACCCGTGCTCTCGGGCGTCTGGTTCGGGTCGCTCTTGTGACAGCCCGCCAGCGCGAGCAGCGTCACTGCAATCGTCGTCAGTTTCATCAGGTCCCTCCTCCGTGCACGTGCGCACGGTCCGCGCGATGCAAAGTCACGCCGACCGGAGCGCTGCCGAGGCTATGCTCCCTCACAAAGGAGCGACCATGTCGGACGCGATCGCCGCGCAGAACCTCCACGAGCTGATGAAGAGCTGGTCCGGCGCCTCGCCCTACGCGTGGAAGGTCGCGATCAACGGCGAGCGTGGTCAGCGGCGCCTCGGGCTGACGCACTTCGTGATCGCGCCTCTGCGCGAGCGCATCCACCTCACCTCGGGCATCGACGTGGAGTTCGCGCCCGCGCAGAAGATCTGCGTCGAGGCCGAGGTCCTCGTGCGCATCGCGCGCGATGACGGCGAAACCGGGGAGAGCCTGATCGAGGCGGTCGCCCCGTGCCTGGAGATCGTCGACTACGCGCTGGGCGGCACGAGCTTGCGCGAGCTGCTCGCGCACTCGTTCTTTCACGCCGGCATCGTGCCCGGCAAGTTCATCCCTGCCGCGGAGTGGCGCACGCTGCGAGCGCCCTACCCGCGCGCGCAGGACGACCAGGGCAACACGCACGCGCGCGAGAGCGCAGACGACGACCTGACGGAGCTGATCGGCGAGGTCGCCGCACTCGCCCGCGCAGCCGGCGCGCCGCTGCGACGCGGCCAGCTCGTGCTCTCTGGCTCCTACATCGAGCCGCTGCCGCTGCGCCTCGGCACCACGGTCGAGGTCGACTACGGCCCCGAGCTGCCGAAGCTCAGCGTGGGCCGAACCTCATAGGCAGTACACGCGCCAGCCGTCGGGGATGCCCGAGCCGGTCGGCAAGAGCGTGAGCGCCCACTCGCCGTTGTCGTGCTGCAGCACCGACGGCGTGCTGGGTGAGAGCTGCGGGTTGCCGATCACCACTGAGCCCGGCATGCCGTTGAGCACGAACTCGAAGCGCGCGAACGCGTTCACCGCTGCGATCGTGATCGGGATCTCCTGCAGCGCGTCACCGCGACCGAGGAACAGCCGGTAGTCCTTCGCGGTCCAGTCGTCTTCGGGACGTGTCACCAGCAGCTGCTGGCCGTCGGGTGTCGTCGCGGCGTACTGGAGCAGCACGTCGCCGGGCAGGTTGCGTGCGGGTCTGCCGGCCACGATGCTGTCGGGCTGGATCGTGAGCTCGATCTTGTTCGTGAGCGCGTCGTAGTACGTACGCTGGTCGTCGTGCACCAGCGCCATGCGCACGGCGTAGTCGTCGTCGCTCTGGAACACGAGCCGTGAAGGCTGCGTGTCCTCGAAGCCGACCGTGTCGTCGACGAAGTCGCTCGCGCCCAGGCTGAAGCCGCTGCCGGTCACGCGCCGACGCACGAAGGTGTCGCCCTCGCTGACGAACACCCGCGTGTCCGCACCATCGCGCGTGACCACGTAGGTGACGCCGTCCGGCGCGGTGCCCGCGGCGACCACGTTGCCGATCGTGATCGGCAGCGTGCGGGTCGCCAGCGGATCACACGTGCCCGCATCACTCGGCCCGCGCGCGTCATCACCACACGCGAGCACGCAGAACAGGAAGCCAGCCGACCAGCGCATGCCGATCAGCTTAGGGCATCCACGCTCAAAGCACGAACGCGTCGTCCGCGATCTCCATCAGGCTCTGGCTGCTGGTGCGCAGCGTGATCGCGAGCGTGGCGGTGCGGGGCAAGATGCGGTCGAAGTAGAACTTCGCGGTCTGCAGCTTGGCGCGATAGAAGCTGTCGTCGCTCGCGCTCTTGCCGAGCGAGGCGAGCGCCACCTTGGACATGCGCGCCCAGAAGAAGCCCACCGCCACGTAGCCCGCGTACATCAGGTAATCGAACGCGGCGCCCGCGGCCTCGTCCGGGTTCTCCTTGGAGCGCTTGGCGATGTCGAGCGACAGCTCCTCCCACTCGCCGCGTAGCCGCTCCAGCGCCGAGGCCTGGTAGCCGAGCTCCTTGGAGCCCTTCAGCTCGGAGACCACCCCGTCGATCTCCTTGAGGAACAGCGTCAGCAGCGCGCCGCCCGAGCCGATCACCTTGCGGCGCAGGAGATCGTTCGCCTGGATCGTGTTGGTGCCCTCGTAGATCGAGGTGATGCGCGCGTCGCGCATGTACTGCTCCATGCCGCTCTCGCGGATGTAGCCGTGGCCGCCGAAGCTCTGCACGCCCCAGTGCGCCGCCTCGAAGCCCGCCTCGGTGAGGAAGCCCTTCACGATCGGGATCAAGAACGCCAGCAGGTCGTCGGCCTTGCGGCGCTCGTCGGCGTCCGGGCTGTGCTTCTTGTCGAGCTGCGTGGCCGCGAACAGGGCCAGCGCGCGCGAGCCCTCGACCAGGCTCTTGATCGTGAGCAGCATGCGGCGGATGTCCGCGTGCGCGACGATCGGGTCAGCCACCTTCTCGGGGTTCTTCGGACCGGTCGCGGCGCGCATTTGCAGGCGGTCGAGCGTGTACGCCGCCGCACCCTGCAGCGCGCGCTCACCCTGCGCGAGGCCCTGCTGGCCGACGTCGATGCGCGCGTAGTTCATCATCGTGAACATCGCGGCCATGCCACCGTGCGGCGGCCCGATCAGGTAGCCCTTGGCGTCCTCGAAGCTGAGCACGCAGGTGGGCGAGGCCTTGATGCCCATCTTGTGCTCGATCGAGGTGCAGATGACGCCGTTCTTCTCGCTGGCGAGCGAGCCGTCTTCGGCGACCAGGAACTTGGGCACCACGAACAAGCTGATGCCCTTCGGGCCCTTCACCGCGCCGGGCAAGCGCGCGAGCACCAGGTGGATGATGTTCGGCGTGAGATCGTGCTCGCCGAAGCTGATGAAGATCTTGCCACCGTTGATGGTGTAGGTGCCGTCGTCGTTGGGCTTGGCCTGGGTGGTGATGATGCCCACGTCCGAGCCGGCGTGCGCCTCGGTGAGGCACATCGTGCCCGCCCACTCGCCCGAGATCAGCTTGGGCAGGTACTGCTGCTTCTGCTCGGCGCTACCGTGCGCATCGATGGCGTGGATCGCACCGAGCGTCAGGCCGGGGCACATGCGGAACGACATGCACGCCGCGTGGGCCATCTCGTTGACCGCGAGCTCGACGCTCTCCGGCAGGCCCTGGCCGCCGTACTCGGGTTTGGCTCCGATCGAGCCCCACTGGCCATCGATGAACTGCTTGTAGGCTTCCTTGAAGCCGGGCGCGGTGGTGACCTCGGTGTCCTTCCACTTGGTGCCCACTTCGTCGGCCTTCTCGTTGAGGGGCGCGAGCACGCCCTCGGCGAACTTGGCGCCCTCCGACAGCACGGCATCGACGACGTCCGGGCTGGCGTCCGGGAAGCCCCACTTCTCGTACTGCGTCGTGGCCTCGAACACCTCGGTCAGCAGGAAGCGGAAGTCGCGCAGGGGGGCTTTGTACGTCGGCATGGCTGAATTTCCTCTCGCTCTCGGGGCTGGCGGCGCGTTCTTAGCAGGCGGCGGTCTCCCCGGGTATACCAGGAGTGACCAGGTCGATCATGACGTACTTCCAGCAGATCGGTGGTGAGCCCGCGCTGCGCGCGATCATCGACGAGTTCGTGGACCGCATCTTCGCGGACACCATGATTGGTTTCTTTTTCCAGCGTGCGAACAAGGAGCGCATCAAGCGCTTCGAGTACGAGCACGCGGGGGTCTTCCTGGGTGCGCCCATCGAGTACGGCGGGCGGGATCTGCGCGAGGCCCACCAGCGCCACCCAATCATGGGCGGGCAGTTCGCGCGGCGCCGGCGCATCCTCGAGACCACACTGGAAAAGCACGGTGTTCCCGCGGAGATTCGCGACGCCTGGCTGGCGCACCAGGACGCGCTGCGCGGGGAGGTCACGACCGACCCGGAAGGCGAATGCATTCCCGGGCGCTAGCGGGTAAAAAGCGGTGTGAAGCAATACCATGACCTGGTCGAGCGCGTGCTCCGGGAGGGCGAGCGCCGCGAGGACCGCACCGGCACCGGCACCCTCTCCGTGTTCGGCGCCCAGGCCCGCTACGACCTCCGGGACGGCTTCCCGCTGTTGACCACGAAGAAGGTGCTGTTCGCGGGTGTCACACGCGAGCTGCTGTGGTTTCTGCGCGGCAGCACGAACATCCAGGACGGCCTCACCCAGCACACGCCCATCTGGGACGCCTGGGCCGACGACAACGGGGAGCTGGGGCCAATCTATGGCCATCAGTGGCGCTCGTGGGGGGCGCCGTTCGCCAAACACGCCCGCGACACGCTCGAGGTCGGACCCAGGTCGGCGGGCATCGACCAGCTCGCGCAGGCGATCCACCAGATCAAGACCGACCCGAGCTCGCGCCGGATCATCGTCAACGCCTGGAACGTGGCCGACGTGCCGCACATGGCGCTGCCGCCTTGCCACCTGATGTTCCAGTTCTACGTGAACAAGGGCCGGCTCGACATGCAGATGTACCAGCGCTCCGCCGACATCGGCCTCGGCGTGCCCTTCAACATCGCGTCGTACGCGCTGCTGTTGATGATGGTGGCGCAGGAGTGCGCGCTCACGCCCGGTGTGTTCGTGCACACGCTCGGGGACGCGCACATCTACCTGAACCACGTCGAGGGCCTGAAGCTGCAGCTCACGCGCGAGGCCTACCCGCTGCCGCGCGTGACGATCGCGAACAAGCCGCTGGCCGCGCTCACGTTCGAGGACATCGAGCTGCACGACTACCGGTTCCACCCCTTCATCAAGCTCGCGGTCTCGGTGTGACGCTGCGCAAGTTCTCACTCATCGTCGCCGCCGATCAGGACCTCGGCATTGGAAGAGCGGGCACCTTGCCCTGGCGCCTGCCCGCTGAGATGGCGCGCTTCAAGCGCATCACCACCGAGGCGCCGACGGGGCAGCGCAATGCGGTCATCATGGGGCGCAAGACGTACGAGTCGATCCTGCCCAAGTTCCGACCGCTGTCCGGGCGCGTGAACGTGGTGCTCTCGCACACGCCGGGGTTCGAGGTCGAGAACGCGCTGGCCGCACCGTCGCTCGCGATCGCGCTGCAGCTGCTCGAGGGGCGCACGGACCTCGCGCGCGTGTTCGTCGCCGGCGGCGCGCAGATCTACGCGCTGGCGCTCGCGCACCCCGCTTGCGAAGAGGTCGTGTACACGCAGGTGCACGCCTCGTTCGACTGCGACACGCGGCTGCCCGACTTCCGCGCGCAGTTCACGCGCGTGGAGAGCGACGGCCCGCACGAAGAGAGAGGCGTGCGCTACACCTTCGAGCGCTGGCGCCGCTGACTCCCCCCCGCGGCGGCTACCTGTTCGCGCTCCAGCCCAACGTGCGCTCGCCGGACACCCGCATGCGCTAGAAGCCGGGGCTGCGCAGAAGCTCGCGTTTCGCGCCTTTGCGCGGGGTGTTCTCCGCCGGCCGCGCGCGGCGTCCGGTCGTTGCCTTGGCGGGGGGACGAGTCGGCAGCGGCTCCTCCGGCGGCGCGGGCTGGGCCTGCTGCACGCCTGCATCGACTGCGACCGGTGGCGTGATCGCGGCGGGCGCGCGGCTGTGCGGGCGGGCTTCTGCGCTCGGCGCGCGCGAGGCGAGTGCGAGCCCGAGCCCGCAGACGGCGAGGCCTCCGGTCGCCAGCAGCAGCAGCCCGCGCCGGCGATTCGCGAGCGGGATCACCTCGGTGGCCACCGTGCTCGGAAAGCGCTCGCGCGGCGGCGGCGCGGCAGACGGCGCACTGCCGCGCACCGGCGGAGGCGCGCTGCTGAGCACCGGCGTCGGGCGGGGGATCGGGATGCGCTTCGGCAGCGCTAGCGGCGCCAGCGTGTCGTTCGCGCACGCGGCCAGCGCGGCACGCAGCTCGCTCGTCGACTGGTAACGTTGCGCCGGATCGCGCTCGATCGCGCGCATCACCACCTCGGCCAGCGGCTTGCCGAGCTCGGGGCGCAGCCCGTCCAGCGGGAGCGGCTTCTCGTTCAGCAACGCAACCAGCAAGTCGGCCGGATTGTCGGCACGGAACGGGAGGCAGCCGCTGAGGGCCTCGTAGATCATCACGCCCAGGCTGTAGAGGTCGCTGCGATGATCGCCGACCTTGCCGCGCGCCTGCTCGGGCGAGATGTACTCGGGCGTGCCCATCACCAGGCCCTCGACGGTGATGGTGTGCCCCTGTTCGCGATCGGTGCTGCGGGAGACGCCGAAGTCGAGCAGCTTGGGGTGCACGCTGCCGTCGGCCTCGCGCACCAGGAAGATGTTGGCGGGCTTCATGTCGCGATGCACGATGCCCGCCGTGTGCACGGCCGCGAGACCTTGCAGCGTCTCGTCCATGAGCGCGAGGAACGCGAGCACGCTCAGCGGCTCTCCGACGTACAGGCGCTCGCTGAGCGGCACGCCCTGCAGCAACTCCATCACCAGGTAGGGGCCCGCGTCCGCGACCCCGAAGTCGCTGATGTACACGATGTTGCGGTGCCGGATCGAGGCAGCGATCTGCGCCTCGCGCTGGAAGCGCTTGATCGCGCTACGCGGCTGGCTGCCACGCAAGAGCTTGAGCGCGACAGCTTGCTTGAGCGTCTCGTGCTCGGCGCGCCAGACCATACCCATGCCGCCCATCCCCAGCGGATGGATCAGGCGGTACTTCTCGCCGATCAGCTGTCCCGCGCGCTCCATTGCCCCGCTCGCTCCCCCGTGGCGCCCCGCTGCGAGTTCACGCACGCGCGACCGCGGAGTGCCCCGTCGCAACAAACGCGCGCCGCTCGTTGGTTAGCGTATCATCGCGTGGACGATGCGTGCATCCCGAGCGAAGTCGCGCCTGTATGCATGCTTGCTGATCGCGTTCGCGACGCTGCGCGTCGTCACCTCCGCGCGCGCGCAGGACGGAGCGGACGCGCAACAGAGCGCGTTGGCGCGCGCGCTGTTCGACGAAGGTGTCGCGCTCGGCGATGCGGGCGAGTGGGTGGGTGCCTCGGATCGCTTCGGTCGCGCGTACGCACTCCGGCCCACACCCAACGTCGCGTACAACTGGGCGAGCGCGCTGATCGAGACGCATGCGCTGGTTCAAGCGCAGGAGCTGCTCTTGTCCGTGCAGCGCGACGAGACGGCGAGCCCCGAGCTCAAGCGCGCATGCAGCGAACAGTCGGCCGCGCTCGCGCAACGGATCCCGCACGTTCGCTTCGAGGTGCAGACCGATCGCGACCTGGCGCTGGACGTCGACGGGCGAAGCTGGCCGCGCGCTGCCTGGAACGTCACCTCGCCGCTCGATCCCGGCCCGCACGTGGCGCGCCTGCACGACGGAGGCCGTGAGCTGGCGCGCGAGGAGTTCTCGCTGCGCGAGGGCGAGGCGAGCACGGTCTCGCTGGACGCCCTCCCGGGCGAAGCGTCGGGGGCGGGTCGCCGCTGGTGGCGCGGCTGGCCGTTCTGGACGGCCGTCGGTGTGGTCGCGGTCGGCGGTGTGGTCGCCGGCGTGGTGCTCGCCGCGCGCAAGGATAGCGGCGAGCAGGCGCCGCTGATGGGCAACGCTGCCCCGGGGGTGCTGCGTTGGTAAGCCCACGCCTCGGGCTCGTCATGATCGCGCTCGCGGGCTGCGGCAGCGATCCCGAGCCGATCACGCAGCTGGTCCTGGTCGCAGACAGTGACCTCGCGCTCGACAGCGTCAGCTTCGAGGTGCGCGAAGCGGGTGGGCTCACGCGCAGCGCCAGCCGGAGCGGCAGCGGCCCGAGCTTCGTCTCGCTCGTGCAGGAGACGGGGCCGCTCACGAACCTCACCGTCACCGCGACCGGCCGCCAGGGCGACAAGGCGGTGCTGACGCGTACGCACGTGCTCAGCTTCGTGGTCGACGAGACGCGCGTGGTGCCGCTCGACCTGTACGCGAGCTGCGTCGGCGTGAAGTGCTCCGCGGGTCAGACCTGCGCAGAGCGGGGCTGCAGGCCGGAGCAGCTCGCCGCGGCGGAGCTGTCCGAGTGGCGTGGCCAACCCGTGTCGCCGTTCCCGGCAAAGGACGCCGGCCTTGCCCTCGACGCTGGCTGGCTACGGCCGTGCGGCGGGCCGATGCCGATCGATACTTCGAAGGACCCGATGAACTGCGGGGCCTGCGGGCTGAAGTGCGGGGGCAAGGAACACTGCGAGCTCGGGCGGTGCCAGAAAAAGTGAGCCTCAGCGGCGCTTGAGGTGGCGACGCGCGACCTCGGCCCAGGCGCCCTGCGGCTCGAGCTGGAGGTAGACCTGCCAGTGCTTCTTGGCGTTCACCTTCTGGCCGACCTCTTCGAGCGCCATCGCCAGGTTGAAGTGCGCGTCCGCGAACGCCGGGTCGGTCTCGACCGCACGCGCGAAGCACGGCACCGCGAGCTTCGCGTCGCCGCGCTCGTAGTACAGGAAGCCGAGGTTGTAGTAGGCCTCGGGCTGATCGGAGTCGATCGCGAGCGCCTTCCGGTACAGGTCCTCGGCGTCGCGCGGGAAGCCGCGCCGGAAGCGCACGTTGCCGAGGTTGGTCAGCGCGTTGGCGAGCTCGGGGTCGAGCTCGGTGGCGCGGCGATACATCTCCTCGGCCTCGGCGAACGTGGCCTCGTCCTCGTCGAGCCGGCAGCCCTCGAGGTAGAGCTCGTAGGCGTTGCGCTTCTTCGGGTCGAGCTCGCCGTGGCGCTGCAGCGTCTTGACCACGTCTTCGCGCAGCTGGCTGAGGTCGAAGTCGAGCACACCCTGGCCGGTGCTCGGGTCGAACGTGCCCTGGGCGTCGCGCACCACCACGCTGTGGCCATCGGCCTGCACGCGCAGCTCGGTGAGCGGGCGCGTGACCTTGGGCAGGATCGAGCGCAACGAGTCTACGCTGCGCCGCACGCGCTGCAGCGGCACCCCTGCGTCGATCAGCGTCTTGGCCGCGCGCACGCCGACCAGATCCTGAAACGTGTAGCAACGCCGGCGGCCACGGCGGCCCGTGGGCGAGAGGAAGCCGGTGCGGTCCCAGTAGCGCAGGCGGCTGGCGGCGAGGTTGAACAGGCGCGCGACGTCGCTCGCCGAGTAGAGATCGTTGAGCGGATCTTGGCGTGGCTCGACGCGCTGGGGCTCGGACGCGACCTCGCTGGGCGGTCGCGCCTGGATGCGCCCTCCTCCGTCACCGAACGCAACGTGAATGACGTTGTCGCTCTCGCTCAAGACAGCCCTCCGGATCCGAATTCGTAGCTGCGTACGACGACTGACGCACGCGCGGCCAAAGTGTAAGCCGATCGCTGGTTGGGGATCGATCTTGTTTTGCCGTTAACGGGAGGCGCTCGGTAGCGCGTAAGACGACATCGCGCACGTTGGCTTGCACGGTCACGCGAGGCTACATTCAGCCAGTGACTTCGTTAGACTCCCGCGCTCCCATTTCCGAAGCCGTCGTGCTGATCTCCGATGTGCACGGTCGGCTCGACGCGCTGGACGCCGTGCTCGAGGAGACCCGCCGTCACGATGCCAAGCGCATCTACGTCTGCGGTGACCTACTGAACGGCGGGCCAGATCCGCTCGGCGTTTGGAGGCGGCTCTCGGAGATCAAAGCGCAATGCATCCGCGGAGTCAGCGACTCGGCGCTGTGCAGCGTGGACGCCAGCAAGCTGGTGCCGATGAACGAGGCCGAGCGCAAGAAGCTCGACGCCTTCCTGTGGACGCGAAAGACCGTGGGCGAGCTGATCCTGGAGAGCTTGCGCCGGTTGCCCTTGAGTCTGCGCGTGCCCCTGATCGACGGCGGCGAGATGGTGCTCGTGCACGGCTCGCCCGCCGACCCGTTCCAGGAGATCACGCAGGACATGGACGACGACGAGATCCTCGCCCTGGTGGCCGACGACCCGGCCGACATCGTGGTCTGCGGCGCCAGCCACGTGCCCTTCCAGCGCACCATCGACACGGTCCACGTGATCAACGTGGGCAGCGTGGGCAACGCGCCGGAGGGCCGGATCGCGCACTACACCGTGCTCACGCCCACGCCGGGCCACCGCACGGTCGAGCAGAACTGGGTCGAGTACTGATTCATTCCGCGGGCATCGCGTACAGGAACATCGACTCCTGCGTGGTGTCGCCGGGCGGCTCGGGCAGCGCGTAGCTGAGCAGCGACGTACGCAGCACGTTCTTGGCCAGCGAGTCGAGGTTGCGCTCCCCGCACTTGCGCAGGAGGCCGCGGATCTGGCTCTTGAGCGTGTTCTCGGTGATGCCGAGGCGGCGGCGCACGCGCGCCCGCGGCTCGTCGCCGAGGCAGTAGCTGACCAGCTGCACCTCACGCGCCGTCAGCGAGCGCCGCTCGGCCAGCTGCGCGATGGTGGAGACGACGCGCTCGTTCGGCACGAAGTTGTGCGTGAGCGCGCGCTGCACGAAGTTCACGACCAGGGCGCCCTGCAGCGGCAGCAGCACGCAGGAGATGCCGCGCGCCGAGAGTGTGTTCAGCTGCTCGCGCTGACGCGGCCCGAGCAACGCCAGGATGGGCAGGCCGGGCATACGCGCGGACAGCTGCTCGAGCGCGCCGAGGTTGGCGGCGTCGACCTGGACGATCACGCCGGCGAAGCGACCGGGCTGCAGCAGCTCGTCGATCACCGAGAAGCTCAGCGCTCCCGAGCGCGTGGGCCCGTACTGACGCACCACCGGAGCGAGCTCCGCGAGCAGATCCGCTTGCTTGACGTCGATGTGGAACCAGCCGCGCTGAAACATGGGACTCGACCTCCTTCTGGAGGTGGCTATCGGCGTTAGCTGGCGGGTGGTTGCGTAAAAAAAGCATCGAGCGGTGAAGGGTCGGTCGGCAGCGAGCCGGCCAACAGATGAAACGCGCGCGGACCGGCGTGCACCCGCGGCAGCACGAGGCCGCTCGCGAGCAAGGCGCCGCACAGCGCCTCCAGCTCGATCGGGTGCGGCGCGGGTCCGCCGAGCAGGCCGCGCACTTGCTGCAGCACCGGCGGCCGACGTCGCACCGCCAACATGATCGGCGAGCCCGGCTTCAGCTTGCCGCGCAGCGCCGCGATGCCGGCGCGCACGACGAGCGCGTCGCCCGGGGCGAGCCAGAGCGCGGCATCGTGCTGCGCCGCGTGACCGTCCGTGGGCGTCTCGAGCGTGGTGACCGCCCCGAGCAGGCTGCTCGTTGCCCCGATCAGGA
Source organism: Polyangiales bacterium (assembly GCA_036277895.1). Lineage (GTDB taxonomy): Bacteria > Myxococcota_A > Polyangia > Polyangiales > DASUME01 > DASUME01. Next base: position 523 of record DASUME010000605.1, on the reverse strand, counting down.
GCAGCGCGCCAGGCAGCAGGCGCTGCACGTGGGCCGCGACCTGCTTGTCGAGCTCACGCAGCTTCACTCGGCGGCGTCATGCGCGGGGTTGAAGCGGGCGATCTCCACGCGCTCGATGTGGCGCGCGTCCGAGTCCATCACCGTGAACACGAGGCCGCCGAGCTCGATGCGCTCACCGGGCGCAGGCACGCGGCCCGCGGTCTCGACCAACAACCCGCCCAGCGAGTCGGCCGAGCTGTCGCGCGGCTTGAGCGGCACGCCGACGACCTCCTCGAGGTGGTGCAGCGACACGCTCGCGTCCGCTTCGTAGCGGCCGGAGCCCACCGCGCGCACCTCGGGCTCTTCGCGGTCGTGCTCGTCCTGGATGTCGCCGACGATCTCTTCGAGGATGTCCTCGAGCGTGATCACCCCCGCCGTGCCGCCGAACTCGTCGGTGACCACCGCCAGGTGCACACGTCGCGACTGCATCTCCTTGAGCAGAGCGCCGATCTTGTGCGTCTCGGCGACGAAGAACACGTCCTTG
>DASUME010000604.1:0-14580 GCA_036277895.1 Polyangiales bacterium | reverse complement strand
GCCTTGCCCTTGGTCATCAGCAGGACCTTGCGACCCAGCAGGTCGAGCGCCTGGATGCCCGTGGTGCCCTCGTAGAGCGAAGCGATGCGCACGTCGCGCGCGATCTGCTCCATTCCATGTTCCTTGATGTAGCCGTGGCCGCCGAACACCTGGATGCCGAGGTTCGCGCACTCGATGCCCATCTCGGTCAGGAAGCCCTTCAAGATCGGCGTGTAGAAGCCCAGCTTGTCGTCCCAGAACTCGCGCTTCTGTTCGTCGCCCGCGAGGGTCGCCTCGGTCATGAAGTCGGCGTACTTGCCCGCTTCGTAGAGCATTGCGCGCCCACCCTCGGCGATCGCCTTCTGGGTGAGCAGCATGCGGCGCACGTCGGCGTGGTAGATCAGCGCGTCGGCGACCTTCTCGGGCTCCTTCTTGCCGCCCAGGGCACGCATCGAACGGCGCTCCTTCGCGTACTCCAGCGCGCCCTGGTACGAGAGCTCGGTCGCGCCCACGCCCTGAATCGCGGTGCCGATGCGCGCGGTGTTCATGAACGTGAACATCGCCTCGAGACCCTTGTTCTCCGGCCCGATCATCCAGCCGATCGAGTCTTCGAAGTTGATCACGCAGGTGGCGCTGCCCTTGATGCCCATCTTGTGCTCGAGCGAGCCGACGGACACGTTGTTGTACGCGCCCTTGTTGCCGTCTGCGTCGGGCAAGTACTTGGACACGATGAACAGCGAGATGCCACGTGTGCCCTGGGGCGCTCCGGGCAGGCGCGCGAGCACGATATGGACGATGTTCTCGGCCATGTCGTGGTCACCGGACGAGATGAAGATCTTGGTGCCGGTGATCTTGAAAGTACCGTCGCCCACGGGCTCGGCCTTGGACGAGACCTGACCCAGGTCGGTGCCACACTGCGGCTCGGTCAGGCACATCGTGCCCGCCCAGATGCCGTCGGTGAGCTTGGGCATGTAGATGTCCTGCAGGTTCTTCGGCGCGTGCAGGATGATGGTGTTCATCGCGCCGAGCGACAGGCCCGGGTACATCGAGAACGACCAGTTGGCCGTGCCCATCATCTCTTGCTTGAACATGCCCATCGTCATCGGCAGGCCCTGGCCGCCCCATTCGGCCGGGTGCGAGAGCCCTTGCCAGCCGCCCTGGCAGAACTGCTTGTAGGCTTCCTTGAAGCCCTTGGGCGTGATGACCTGGCCGTCCTCGATCTTGCAGCCCTCCGCATCCCCCACCTGGTTGAGGGGCGCGAGCACCTCCTCACAGAAGCTCGCCGCTTCGCTGATGATGGCCTCGACCATGTCGGGCGTGGCCTCCGCGCCGCTCTTGAGCTTCGCGTAGTGTCCCGGGTAGTCCAGGACCTCGTTCATCAGAAACTTCATGTCGCGAAGCGGCGCCTTGTACTGGGGCATGGCTGCTCGTCCTTTTCCGAGAAGACCCGCGAGGGGCTCCAAGCTCTCTACCGTGTGGTCGACGCAAGACTAACGTACGGTCGGGCTCGCGCCAGCGCAAAAAGAGCGCGTTTGTGAGGAGCGTGGCGCAAAGCACGGACGTGCCGTCTACCGATCGGTCGGGAAGTTGGCCGGCGCGCGGACCGCTCAGGCGCCGACCGCGCGATCCGGTGTGCGGGAAGGCGCGAAATCGTGAGCTGAACGGCTATCCTCGGGGCCCCATGGTTTGGCGCCACACCTTGCTCCTGGTCTCGCTCTCAATCTGCGCCAGTGCTCGCGCGGAGGTCGTCGACGTGCTGGAGGCCCCGCTCGGGGGGCGCCCGATCCCGCTCGGCGAGGGCCGGGTCTCCTGCGGCGGCGACACGGGCGGCTGGGACATCGAGGCGCACGGTCAGCGCGCCAAGCCTCCGAGTGACGACGCATCGGTCGGCGCGGTGATCGAGCTGAAGGTCGCGCCGAGCCAGGCCGCCTGCACCGAGAGCGAGACCTACGTCCACCTGATCACGATCGATCGCCTGCCCGCGTTCGATCTCGCGTCCGTGTTGTTCTCGCCCGACGAGGGGCGGCTCGACGTGGAGGGCGCGCGCTTGAAGGGCGCGGTCGTGGCCTGGAAGAGCGGGACCAACAGCGGCTTCGACACCTGCCGTGATCCGTTCACCGAGCGCGCGGTCGAGAAGTGCACCTGGGGCGTCGCGAAGGGTGCCTCCGCGGATCTCTCGGTGACCACGTTCCAGTGGTATCCACGCGGCGCGCGCGTGGAGGCGAACGCGATCTTCTTCGATGCGCAGGGCAAGCGCCTGCCGCCCGAGACGTTCTCGCTGGTGCCGGCGCGTGTGCTGCTGACGCGCCTGGTGCCCGCGGATGCGTCGGTCGATCTCGCCACCGGCCAGGGTGAGGTGCCGCTCGTGCACCCGGAGGCCGTGGGCTCCGCCGAGTGCGCGCCGCTCAGCTGCGAGATGTCCGACAACAAGCTGCTGGTGCGCGGCGCATCGAGCCTGGTCAACACCGTGGACGTGAAGCTGCGGCTGATCCCGCACGTGTACATGATGCGCAAGGACGCGCTCGACACGCAGCCGACGGTGCGCATGTCCGTCAACCACTGCCCGATGGCGCTCGTGAGCGGCCCGCCGATCCGCAACAACGACGACGCCAAGGTGGTGCTGAAGCTCGACGGCAGCTGCGCGCGCGATCCCAGCACGCTGCGCTTCGCGATGCGCGACCAGCCGCTGAAGGTGCTGCAGATCCAGCCCGACCAGGGCAGCACCTACGTGCTGGTGCAGATCGGCCGCGTGGGTGGCGACACGATCTCGATCAGCGCCTTCCGCGGCGACGTGGAGAGCATCGCGATCGCGAGCGCGTTCGCGCAGCTGCGCTCGGCGCCGCAGGTGCGCGCCTCGCTCTCGCTGGCGCACGACGCCAACCTCGGCTTCATCCCCAACAACCGCTGGACCACGGTCAACGTCTCGCCCGCTGGCGAGCACCAATACTTCGCGCTGCTGCCGATCGAGGGCGTGTACCGCTCGCGCGAGCAGCACGACAAGCCGGCGTTGATCAAGGCCGAGCCACACGCCGCGGGCCTGACCGTGCTGCACTTCGGGCTGCGCTCGGATCGCCTGCCCGCGGGCCTCGACAGCGTCGATCTCGCGATCGTCGAAGATCCGCTGCAGCGCGCCACCGCCGAGGCGAACATCCCGGCCCCGATCGAAGGCACGGACGACATCGCGCCGCTGGTCGAGTTCATGTGCGGCGGCGGCGACGAGAAGCTGCAGCGGATCGAGATCGGCGTCACCGCGTACCTCGACTACGCGCTGCGCGATACCTGCCGCGTGGTGTTCCATCGCGAGCGCCTGAGCCCCGAGAGCGGCACGCAGAAGCTGCAGTTCGAGGTCGACGTGCTCAAGCCCGACGGCACCGCGCGCGGCGATGCGCACGTGGGCGAGGTGGTGACGCTGCGCGCCGGCAACGAGCCGCGCTACGCCTGGATCAAGGGCATCACGGATCCGTTCGATCGCGTGCGCGTGCGGGTGGCGCACATCACGGACGAGAACCACTACATCGGTGGGGACGAGCTGCGCACGGGGCAGCCCGCGGCGCAGTGGTCCGCGGTGCTCGGCGCCGGGCGCGTGCGGCTGTACGGAACCAGCACCATCCCGACCGGCCTCTATCGCTTCGGCGACAAGGACTCGAGCGGCGTGCTCTCGCTCAACTTCGGCGTCATCTCGCGCTTCGCCTACCTCGACAAGGAAGGTCGCGAGTTCCCGCTGGCGCTGGAGACGGGAGTGCTGGTGTTCGGGGTCGCCAATTCCTACAGCACCACCAACCAGAACCTCCGGCAAGTGGGCGTGGTGTTCGGGCTCGGCTTCGCGGTGCCGATCGCGAACCGTGGTCAGGTCAGCCAGGCCTCGATCAACGTGCACGCCTGGGGCGAGGTGAACGTGATGCGCGAGACCAAGAGCCGCGACATCGACCGGCTCGGCTTCATCTTCGGCCCCTCGATCTCGATCGGCAACGTCGGCACCGGCTTCTGAGCACCGCCTGTCAAGTTTGCGCACAGGCCATTTCTCGACGACGCGAGCTGCCTGTACGATTGGCGACGAAGAGTGTTTGGAATCTAGCGGATCGCGCTGAACAGCGTGTCGCGCAACGACGAGAGTCCGCGCCCGGGGCACGCCAGCTCGCTCGCGCGCAGGGTGCCGATCTGATCGTCGCTGCGCACGAGCACCTGCAGCATGTTCGGTGCCCACGGCAAGACCTCGACGCTCGCTCCGTGCGCCAGCTCGAACGGCTGCTTCGCGAGGCTGAGCGCGCGCGCGTGCTCGCCGGCGACGGTGCACAGCTCGGTGCCCTTGCTGCGCGCGAAGCGGACCGGCACGGCGCGCTCCCCGCAGCCCTCGCCCGGACTGGGTAGCAACACGAACGAAGGCCCTTCGCTGCGCGCGAGGGGCGTGTTGGCGCCGCTGACGCGCGTGAGCTCGCCCGTGATGCGCAGCTCGACCACGGCGAACTCGTCGCAGTCCGGCGTCACGTGACGCAGTACGTACGTGTTGCGCGCGGTGGGCAGCACGAGCAGGCGCTGATCGCCATGTTCGTAGATGCCCGTGACGCGATCGCGACCCAGCCAGTGCAGCGAGCGGAGCGGCAGCACCGACGGCGCGCCCGCGATCAGGAAGGCCGCCGCCACGCTGACCATGCCGCGCATCAGGTACGGTGCGCGCGACGAGCCCGTGGGCGGCGCGATGCCCCACGCGCTGCGCAGTGCGACGCGACCGCGCACCACCGTCACCACGTAGAGCAAGAACGCGAGCGCAGCAGCTGCCAGCGCGGCGGGCAAGCGCGGGATCGGGACCGCGTGAAGCGAGAACGCGGCCAGCGGCGTCAGCAGCAGCAGCCACCTCGCGCGCGAGCGACGCGCAGCACGCGCCATCGCGATCATGGCGTCCTGCGCGAGCTCGTGGGCGCGCACCAGATACTCCGGGCTGATCAGGTTCGCGGTCACGCTCGCCTGATCGTCGGGGTGGTCGGTGGTCGCCAGCGCTTCGTGGAGCGGCGCCGCGAAGAACGTGCGCGCCGCGCCTGCCACATCGTCGTCCTTGTCGAGCGCCTCGCGCAGCGCGTCGTTCGTGAGCAGGCGCTCGACGACGCGTGCGAAGTCGTGCTTGCGACCGCCGAACGACCACACGACGAGCTTCTCGTCGCGCACGGTGACCTCACACTGTTCGATCGTGAGCGCTCCTTTGAACGCCTGCCGCACCAGCCCCGGCTCGCAGCGCAGCTCGACCAGCTCGAGCTCCGTCACCGCACGGAAGGGGGCGGCGCTGGTCGCGTCGCGCAGCCAGGCCGGGGCGTTCTCGGGCAAGCCAGTCAGCGTCTGCTCGAACTTGCGACCGACATGGCAGGACACCGTCCCAAGCACGTGGCGCACGCCCGTGCTTCCGCACGCGTCGCAAGCTTGCGTGCGTCCCGCCGCACAACCCTCGCACGAGAGCTCGTAGCCGAACGTGGGTGCGCTGCCGAGGCACGTCGACGCCGCGAGGATCGCATCGCTCGCGCCCTGCTCGGCCAGCCACTGCTCCAGCCGCTCCTCGAGCGCGCGCGCCTTGGTCGCGCGCAGCGCCTCGACCATCACGCGCATCGGGGCCGGCTCGAACTTCATCGCGCTCGCAGGCAAGGGCCCCGGCCGCGCTTCCTCGAACACGCTCCCGAACGCGACCCGATAGGTCACCGCGATCGCGATCTCGACCTGCGACGAGGTCCCGGGCGCCACGGCCCACTCGTCCCGCGTGCCCACCAGCTCGCGAATCCGAAGCTCGACCTCCTCGTGGAAGCTGGCGGCCATGTGCTCCATCCCTAGCAGCGATCCGCGAGACATGCGCTACGAAGAAGGGCGATGGAAGCGTTCATCGCGCACTGGGGTTACCTCGCGATCCTCGGCGGTACGTTCATCGAGGGCGAGGCCGTGCTGGTGGCCGCGGGGGCGATGGCCCATCAGGGATTGCTGTGGTTGCCTTGGGTGATCGTGGTCGCGTTCGTGGGCGGCGTGCTCGGGGACCAGGCTTGGTTCCTGATCGGGCGCCGCTACGGCAAGCCGTACCTCGCGAGGCGACCCAAGCTGCAAGAGCGCGCGCGGGTGGTGCAGACCTGGCTCGACAAGTACGGCACGCTGTTCCTGATCGGCTTCCGCTTCATGTACGGCCTGCGCACCGTGACACCCGTGCTGCTCGGCGCGACGGGCTTCTCGGAACGCCGCTTCCTGCTCTACAACGTGCTCGGCGCCGCGCTCTGGTCGACCTCGTTCGGCGCCATCGGCTACGGCCTCGGCGCCGGCGTCAAGGCGCTGCTCGCGCGCCACGGCCACACGCACGAGCTGCTGCTGGTCGGTGTGGTGGTCGCACTCGTGATCGCGCTGGCGGTCTTCGTCCGCATGCGCCGCCGGGAACGCTTGGGCACCGATCCGATCCCCGCGCAGCAGTAGTCAGACGCGCTCGAGGTAGGCGGCGGTGCCCATGCCGCCTGCGGTGCAGACGCCGAGCACGGCGCGCTTCTTGTTGCGGCGGTTGAGCTCGAGCAGGGCGCTGCCCACGTAGCGCACGCCGGACATGCCGTACGGGTGGCCGAGGGGCACCGCGCCGCCGTTCACGTTCGTGATCTCCCACGGCGTCTGCAGCTCGCGCTGGTTGTAGAGCGTGGTGACGGCGTAGGCCTCGTGGAGCTCCCACAGATCGACGTCGCCGACGTTCAGCTGGTGATGCTTCAAGACCTTGCGGATCGCGGGCGCGATCGCGATCGACATCTCCTCGGGCGCCACCGCCGACACCTGCATGCCGCGGAACAGGCCGAGGATCGGGATGCCGCGCCTGGAGGCGAGGTCCGCGTCCATCAGCACCACACCGGCCGCGCCGTCCGAGAGCTGCGACGCGTTGCCCGCGGTGATGTAGCCGTCCGGCGCCACCGTCTTCAGCTTGGCGAGCCCCTCCAGCGTGCTGTCCGGGCGCGGTCCCTCGTCCTTGTCGAGCGTGACCTCCACCAGCTCCGTCTTGCCGGTCGCCTTGTCGGTGACCTGCATCTTGGTGGTGAACGGGATGATCTCGTCCTTGAACACCCCGCGCTCGATCGCCGCGCCCACACGCTGCTGGCTCTGCAGCGCGTACGCGTCCTGCTGCTCGCGGCTGATGCCGTACTTCTTGGCCACGAAGTCGGCCGTCTGGTTCATGCTCCACCAGACCTCCGGCATACGCTGCTGGAGCGGCTCGTAGAAGAAGAACTTCAGGTTCAAGTTGCTCTGCGTGAGGCTGATGCTCTCCACGCCGCCCGCGACCAGCACCTGCGCCTCGCCGGTGGCGATGCGGTTGGCCGCGAACGAGATCGCGTTCACGCCGGAGCCGCAGTAGCGGTGCACGGTGATGCCCGGCACGTGCTTGGGGAAGTCCGCCGCCAGCGCCGACGTGCGCGCGATGTTGTGTCCAGTGGCGCCCTCGGGCAGGCCACAGCCGATGATCACGTCTTCGATCTCGGCCGGATCGACGCGGGTCTTGGCGACCACGTTCTTGAGCACGTGCGACAGCATCGCGATGCCGTGCGTCTGGTTGAGAGCTCCACGAACCGCCCTGGCGATCCCGGTACGACCGTAGGCAACGATGGCGACGTCCTTCATCTGGCTCCTCCAGGCATTAGGCGGAGCCAGGTCGTAGCGCGTTACGTCACAGCGCGGGAGGCTCCGGCAGTTCCTCGATCACGCGCTCGCCGATCTGGTCGGCCAGCTGGGCGAGCGCGTCGCTGAAGGCGGTCGGCACGCCGTCGAAGTCCTTGCCCTCGACCGGCACCGAGACCTCGAAGGTGTGCTCGAAGCGAACCTGGCGTGCCTCCACCAACAGCACCCTCGCCCGTATGCGCGCGGCGTGCTGGGGCTCCTTCAGCTCGGAGAAGTCGGTCAGCTCGACCTCCAGCGTGGGCGCGCTGCCGGAGGCGATCTGCGTCAAGCCGCGGCGCTCGAACAGCTCACGCGTGAGCGCGCGGCGCAAGTACATCTCCGGTCGCTCGGTCCAGCGCCTCCGCTCGTAGAAGCCGAGCTCGCGCGCATTCACGTGATACGCGATGCGCTCGCGCAGGTGCGACGACCCCTGCACGTGGCCCATGCGCATGCTCTTGCCGGAGGCTGCGCCGCCGGACGTGCCGCCCGCGGGCTCGGGATCGTAGTACTGCGGATGCAGCGGCTCCTGCTTGCCGAAGAACGAGCAGCCGGCGAGCGAGAGCGCGAACAGCAGCGTGCGGGCTTTCATTCGGTTCCCTTCGCCCTTCCCTTGATCAGCATGTCGCTGTCCGTCTCCAGCGCCTCGGCTAGGTGGCGGATGGCATCGATCGTCTCGCGCAGGTCGCGCATCGTGCTGCCGAGGTCGGTCACCACGCCGCTCGCGTTGCCCGCCACATCGCCCATGTTGTCGCTCGCGCGCTGCACGCTCTTGAGCACGCCCGTGTCGCTGTCTGCATGCGCGACCAGCGAGTCGGCCTTGGTGAGCACGTCGTGCAGCTTGCCCATGGTCTGCCGCAGATCGCCCGAGAGCTCGCGCATCGGCACCTGCTGCAGCTTGTCGTGCAACACGCGGATGGTCGCATTCGCGGCCGCGAAGGTCTCCGCGGCGTGCGTGGGCAAGTGGGCGTCGCGCACCTCGTCCACCACGTTGTTCACCTGCGAGAGCAGCGCGTCGAGCTGCTTGGCCAGCAAAGGCAGCGTGTCCACCGCCTGCGTGATCGAGTTCTCCAGGCTCTTGAACGTCGATGGCGTCGCGGGGATGTACTTCTTGGGTACCGGGAACGGCAGCTTCGGCGGCGGGTGCGTCTTTTCCAGGAAGAAGTCCAGCTGCAGGTACTTGCTGCCCGTCAGGCCGTTGGAGCCGATCTGCACGCGCAGATCCGGCGGCACGCGGATGCGGTCTTTGTCCTCCTCGTCGATCAGGCCGAGCCGCTTCAGCTCGTCCACGCCGAGGTCGTACTTGATCTCCACGTGCCGGCGGTCGCGCGCGATGTTGATCGCCGACACGTTGCCGATCGTCACGCCCCGGTAGCTGACCGCCGAGCCGGTGTTGAGCCCGCCCACGCCCTCGTCGAAGTAGGACGTGTAGCGGACCATGTCCTTGTGCAGCAGGTGGCCCATCAGCAAAACCACGCCGCCGAGGCCGACCAGCACGCCGGTGATCACGAACAGGCCGAGCTTCCAGTGGTTGGTGGGTGCGCTCATGGGGCCTGCTCTGCGGGTTGACGGTTGAAGAACGTGCGCACGCGTGGGTCCTTCGACTCGTCACGGAGCTTACGTGGGTCGCCGCGCGCGATGATGCTGCGGCTGGCCTTGTCGAGCATGATGCAGGTCTTGCCGACCTTGAAGATGCTGTCGAGGTCGTGCGTGACCATCACGACCGTCAGCCCGAGGCTGTCGTTGAGGCCGATGATCAGGTCGTCGAGCTCGGCGGCGCTGACGGGATCGAGGCCCGCGGAGGGCTCGTCCAGGAAGATCAGCTCCGGCTCCAGCGCCATCGCGCGCGCGATCGCGGCTCGCTTCTTCATGCCGCCCGACAGCTCGGAAGGCAGCTTGCTCTCCGTGCCGGCCAGCCCGACCAGGCCCAGCTTGGCCTCGACGATGGCGTCGATCGCCTCCGGCGGCAGATCGGTCCAGGAGCTCAGCGGCAGCGCCACGTTCTCGCCCACCGTCATCGAGCCCAGCAGCGCGCCCGACTGGAACATCACACCGAATCGCGGCCGCCCCACGCCGAGCCGCGCCTCGCTGCCGTCCGCGTACAACACGCGCCCGGCCATCGGCGTCTCCAGCCCGACCAGGTAGCGCATCATGGTCGACTTCCCGCAGCCGCTGCCGCCGAGGATGATGAAGATGTCGCCGCGCTCGATCGTGAAGCTGGCGTCCTTCTGCAGGATGTTGTCGCCCCAGCCCATCGTCAGGTCGATCGCTTCGATCAGGACTTCCTGGCTCATTTGCCGACCAGCCGGAAGAAGATGGTGAACAGCGAGTCGATCATGATCAGGGTGAACAAGGTAGACACCACGGCGCCGGTGGTACGTCGGCCGACGCCTTCTGCGCCGCCTTCCGTGGTCAGCCCCTGCTGGCAGGCGATGCCCGCGATCGCGATCGCAAACAGCACCGACTTGATCAGGCCCGAGCCCACGTCCCAGACCTTCACCGCCTTGTGGATCTCGTTCCAGTAGGCGACCGGGGCCAGGTCGAGCGCGGTGACCGCGACCACCAGGCCGCCCAGGATGCCCACCACGTCCGCGAAGACCGAGAGCAGCGGCATCACGATCATCAGCGCGAACAGGCGCGGGAACACCAGGTAGCGCGTGGTGCCGAGGCCCATCGTGCGCAGCGCGTCGACCTCCTCGTTCACCTTCATCGAGCCGAGCTCGGCGGCGAAGGCCGCACCCGAGCGGCCGGTGACCACGATCGCGGTCATCAGCGGGCCGAGCTCGCGGGTGACCGAGATGCCGATCAGATCGGCGACCAGGATCTGCGCGCCGAAGCGCTTGAGCTGCACGGAGGCCTGGAAGGCCATCACCAAGCCGACCAGGAAGTTGATCAGCAGCACGATCGGCACGGCGTCGGCGCCGGTGCGCTCGCAGTTGTAGGGCAGCTCGCGCCAGTTGGCGCTCTTGGGGTCCTTCACGACCGCCCACAGCGCGACCAGGGTCTGGCCGAGGAACGCCAGCATCAGCTGGACCTCGGTCACCAGCGAGTACGCCGCCTCGCCCACCTGCTCGACCGCGCTCTTCGCCACGCGCTTCTTGCGGCGCTGCACGGCCTGATCGCCGCTGTAGATCTTGATCACCTCCTGGATCGACTCGGACGCGTTCACGAATTCGGCGCGCCCGCCGCGGCGGTACAGCTCGCTGCGAAAGTGCGCCAGCAACGCCATCGCGCCGCCGTCGAGCCACTCCACCTTCCCCATGTCGAGGTCGAGGCGATCGCGGCGCTTGTAGCGCTTGAGGGCTTCGCGCAGCTCGTTCCAGAGCGGCTCCGCCTCCGCAAAGCTCAGCCGCCCCGAGAACACGATGCGATGCCCACGCTCGGCCGGTTGGTGCTCGATGCGGAACGGCCGCGATGTCGGGTCCTGGTCAGCGAGCGGTGCCGGAGGGGTGCTCATGTGCGCGCGCAGGCAGCATACCGCCGGACTCGCGGAAAGCCGACAAACTCCTCGCAATCGTGAAGCTTGTGGCGGAAATGCCGGGGCCCGGGGCCGGCGGAGTCGCGTATTGCGACGGCGGTGTATTTACCGAGTCGCGGGGCTCCGGATATCGGCGGGAAAAGGGGCTCGCGCATGATCACTCTTGTCTGTTCGCATGACGGACCCTCCACGCTGGCCGGGCTCCTTGGGGTAACCCAGGGGGCCCGGCATTTTTAATCTCCGCCCATGGGCTTGCGGCGGGACTTGCCCTTTCGGCCGGCGACGATGTCGATCAGGTCCATCTTCGTGATGATGCCGAGCAGCTCGCTCGCGGGTGCGTTGATCTCGACCGTGGCCACGCGTCGCACCATCGCCTCCGCGACCGTCGTCTTCGCGGTCGCGCGGCCGTTGACCAGCTCCTGCATCACGTCGAGCTCGGTCAGGATGCCGACCAGGCGGCCGGCGTCGAGCACCGGGATCTGCGAGATGCCGTGCTGCTTGAACAGCTCGGTCGCGCGCGAGACCGGCGCGTCGATCGGCAGCGTGATCACGCTGCGCTGACCGAGGCTGCGCATCACGTCCGCCATCGTGCCCGCTTCCCAGTCCGACTGCTGGAAGCCGTGCTGGCGCATCCAGTTGTCGCTGACGAACTTGGACAGGTAGTTGCGGATCGAGTCGGGCAGGATCACGACCACTCGCTTGCCCGGGCCGAGATCACGGCACACCTGCATCGCGGCCCACGTCGCCGCACCGGCCGAGCCGCCCACGAGCAGCCCTTCCTGGCGGATCAAGCGCCGCGCGATCCGGAACGAGTCGCGGTCGTTGCTCTTGATCCAGCGATCGACCAGCGAACGGTCGAGCACGTCCGGGATGAAGTCGTAGCCGATGCCCTCGACCTTGTAGCTGCGGATCTCGCCCGGCCCGGCCAGGATCGAGCCCTCCGGATCGACGCCGATGATCTGCGCGTGCGGCAGCGCCTTCTTGATCGCCTTGGCGATGCCCGTGATCGTGCCACCGGTGCCCGCCGTCATCACCACGGCGTCGAGCTGCCCCCCCGTCTGCTCCAGGATCTCCGCCGCCGTGCCTTCTTCGTGCGCGAGTGGGTTGGACGGGTTCGCGTACTGATCGAGGATGTGCGAGCTGGGGATCACCTCGCGCAGGCGCCGTGCAACGCCGATGTGACTCTCCGGTGAATCCCAGGCCGCCTCGGTGGGCGTGCGAATGATCTCGGCGCCGAGCGCCTCCAGGACCACCTGCTTTTCCTGGGACATCTTCTCCGGCATCGTGATGATCACGCGGTAGCCGCGCACCGCCGCGGCCAGCGCCAGGCCGATGCCGGTGTTGCCGGAGGTGGGCTCGATCAGCGTGTCGCCGGGCTTGATGCGCCCCTGCGCCTCCGCATCGAACAGCATGCGCACGCCGATGCGGTCCTTCACCGAACCGCCAGGGTTCATGAACTCGCACTTGCCGAGCAGCTCGCACGGCAGGTCGTGCCCGATGCGCGCGAGCTTGACCAGGGGCGTGTGGCCGACTGCGCTGAGGATGGAGTCGTGAATGCGACGATCGTGCATACCTCATGCTACGCCGCCGTCGCGCCAGCGTCATGCACGCAAGCCAGGCTGACGCGTTCGCCCGGCCACACGATTTTGCTTTCGCGCAGTTGTTGCGCACGCGTCGCGCTCCTGGCTCGCGGTCCGTGCAGCCTGAGAATCGATGGAATGTTCGGCCCCTGATCTCGGCGAGGACGCATCGTCTCTCAGGATCTCCGGCGAGCGGCTGATCCAGCGCGACAGCGTGGGCTTTCTGCGCGAGCGGCGCTGCGTGCAGGAGGCAGGGCGCTTCGACTACGTGCTGCTGTCGGACGTGCACCTCGGCTCGGACCTGGTCACACACGTGCGGCCCTGGGCCGCGACCTCGTGGCTGACGCGCGAGGCCGAGGTCGACGACAAGCTGGTCTCGCTGCTCGCGTACCACCGCGCGCGTCGCCAAGATCGCCCGCTGTGCGTGGTGATGGCGGGCGACTTCCTCGACCTGGTCGGCGTCTCGCTGACGCCCAAGAGCGTGCGCACCACGCCCACCTCCGAAGAGCGCGCGCACGGCCTCGGCAGCGCACCCGATCACGTGGTGGAGAAGGTGTGGGCGATCGCGCGCCGCCACCCGCGTGTGTTCCAGGCGATGGCCGAGCTCGTGAACGAGGGCAACCACCTGGTGCTCGTGCGCGGAAACCATGACATCGAGCTCTACTGGTACGCCGCGCAGCATGCGTTCGTGGAGGCTGTGCTGGAGCACGCGCCGCCGCACCGACACGCCGTGTTGGCGCCGCGGATCGCGGTGCACTCGTGGTTCTTCGCGGTGCCCGGTGTGCTCTACGTCGAGCACGGCCACCAGTTCGATCCGATGTGTAGCTACGGCGACCCGCTGTCTTCCACTTGTCCGATCGACTCGCGGCGGATCAAGTCGGTGCCGTTCTCGGTGATGCTGCGCAACGTGGCGCGGCCCACGCGCGGGCTGAGCACGTCGGAGTACGAGCACGCGACCTTTGGCGCGTACCTCGCGCTGATGGTGCGGCTCGGCGCGCGCGGCTGTGGCCGGATTGCGGTTCGCTTCGCGCGCGCGTCCGCCAAGCTGGTGGGCACCTGGGTCGCGCACGCGCAGGGCGACAGCTGCCGCCGCCGTCACGCCATGAGCTTGCGCAAGACGCGCTTCGCCGCGCGCCAGGGTGTGGGCTCCGAGCAGCTGTCCGATCTGGAGTCGCTCTACGTGCGACCTGCGTCGCACAGCCTGGCCTTCGTGCTGTGCAGCCTGTACCTCGACCGCGCGGCCGCCGTGCTCTCCGCGCTCGCGTTCACGGTGCTCGGCGCCGTGCTCGCCCGCTCGGAGAACACCCTCTGGGGCATCGTCTGTGCGCTGCCTGCGCTGCTGTTCGCGGCCTACGCGGTGTTCGGCATCGACCGCGACATCTTCCCCACCCGCCGCATGCAGAGCGGCGCCGCGCGCATCGCCAAGCTGTTCGATGCGCGCTGGGTCGTGATGGGTCACACGCACGAGCCGATGGATCACGAGCTGCCCGAGGGCGCGCGCTACGTGAACCTGGGTCACTGGGGCGAGGACGATCTGCCCGAAGAACGTCAGGCCGATGCGACCACCAGCTGCACGTACCTGCACGTTCGGGTCGAGGGCGGCCGCTACCGCGCGGACCTGATGCGCTGGGACCGCGAGCTCGGTCCGCAGCACGCTGCGCTGGCCCAACCGCCCGCGACGGACATCGAGCAGCGCCCGCAGGGCAAGACGCCCCGCAAGCCGCTGTTCGGGATCCGCGGCGCCGCGACCTGAGCATCGCTTTAGCGACCACGCTGCGAGACAACTCGCGGGCGCCGCCGCCATTCCCAACGTAGGGTGCAGCGACCCCGAGACCGTTACGACGTGTCTCTGACCTGGGTCACCCTTAAATGGGATCTTGCAGCCAATGTGGTCGCCCT
>DASUME010000603.1:0-3783 GCA_036277895.1 Polyangiales bacterium | reverse complement strand
AGCGTCGAGTCGCGCTACGAGGCGCAGCCGGCGCTGCGTGCCTCGTTCCAGCGCGTGCAGCCTTACCTCGGCCTGGTGGCGTTGTTGTCGCTGCTGGTTGCGAGCGTAGGCGTCGCGCAAATCGTGGCCGCGTGGCTGGCGCAGACCGTCAAGGACACCGCGATCCTGCGCTGCCTCGGCATGTCACCGCGCGAGCTGCTCGCACTCTACCTGGGGCACGTGCTGGTGCTCGGCCTGCTCGGCAGCGCGATCGGCGCCAGCGTGGGCGCGTTCGCACCGTGGGCGATCGCGCGTGCACAGCCCATGATGCTGCCACCGGAGCTGCTCTCCGCAGGCTTCGACTGGCTCGTGGTCGCACGCGCCTTTGCGCTCGGCGTGCTGGTGCCCGTGTTGTTCAGCTTGCCGGCTCTGCTGGCGGTGCACCGCGTGCCACCGGGCCGCGTGCTGCGTACGGACGCCGAGCCGCTGCCGGTCCCGCGCCGCGTGCAGGCGCTCGCGCTCGCCGCCGCGATCCTCGCCCTGGTTGGCGCCACCTACCTGCAGACGGAGGCGTGGGACATCACGCTCGCGTTCAGCGCGGGTTTTGCGGCGCTTGCAGGCGTGAACGCGCTGGTGGCCCAGGGCCTCGTGCGCTCGCTCGACGGCCTGCGCAGCGCATCGCTGCCGGCCTGGCTCTGGCATGGCGCCGCGGCGCTGCGTCGGCCCGGCTCGGCTGCGCTCGGCAGCATGGTCGCGCTCGGGCTCGGCACCACGGTGGTGCTCTCGATGCAGCTCCTGCAGGACACGCTCGACCGCGACCTCGCGGCCGCGTTGCCGCGCGATGCGCCGAGCCTTTTCCTGCTCGACGTGCAGCCCGATCAGTGGCCCGAGCTGGAGCGGCTCGCGCGCGCGGCGGGCGCGACCCGGACCGACAGCGTGCCGGTGACGATGGCGCGCCTGACCGCGATCGACGGCAGCACGGTCGACAAGCTCGTGAAGCAGCGCACGCGCGACATGAACACGCGCAGCCAGTGGGTGCTCACGCGCGAGCAGCGCATCACCTGGGGCGCGCAGCTGCCGCCCGACAACCGTCTCGTGGAAGGTGCGCTCTGGACGCGGCCCGACGTGAGCGAGGTGAGCATCGAGCAGAACTTCGCACGCGACCTCGGCGTGAAGCTCGGCAGCGTGCTCGACTTCGATCTGCAGGGCGTGCCGCTCTCGTTCACCGTGACCAGCGTGCGCACGGTCGAGTGGCGCAGCTTCGCCGCCAACTTCTTCCTGGTGGTGGAGCCCGGCGTGCTCGAAGAGGCGCCCCACGTGCGACTCGGCACGGTGCGCATCGCGCAAGAGAGAGAGCGCGCGCTGCAGGACACGCTCGCGAGCACGTTCCCGAACATCACCGTGCTGCGCGTGCGCGACCTGGCCGAGCGCGCGCTCGCGGTGCTGCAGCAGGCGGCGCTGGCGGTGCGCGTGCTCGGGGGCTTCGCGCTGGTGACGGGGATCGCGATCCTGGTCGGTGCGGTGGCGGCGAGCGGCACCCGCCGCGTGCGCGAGGCGGCGGTGCTACGAGCCCTCGGCGTCGGGCGCGCGCAGATCGCACGCCTGCTGGCGGTCGAGTTCGCGCTGCGCGGCGGCGTCGCGGGGGTGCTCGGCGCGGGCGGCGCCTACGGCCTCACCTACGCGTGCAGCCGCTTCGTACTCGAGCTGGAGGCGCGGCCGGACTGGCGCGCGTGCGTGGTCGCGCTGGCGGTGGTGATGGCGCTCGCGGTGGCGGGTGGCTTGCTAGCGAGCGCTCGTGCGCTGTTCGTGCTGCCGATCTCGGTGCTGCGTCGGCCGCTGTGATCACTTGAGCGGTGCACCCGCCGGCGTCCGCGTGATCGCGTTCATGCGGTTCCAGAAGTTGATACAGCCCTTGGCGATGCGCGAAGCACCTCTGCGCAGGGAGCGAGCGTGGGAGTAGACCGGAACGCGGCCGCGCACTGCCTCACGGCGTTGCCGGCGCTGGTGCAAACGCAGCTCGACTGATCACTGCGCCTGCTGCAGCGCGCAAGCAAACTGCTGCGCGGGCGTCGCAGGCTTCGCGCACTCGTCTGCCGTGGGCTCCTGGGTGAGCGTGGTATCCGGACCCGCGACCGGGATCCCAAGGCCGTTCAAGAAGTCCGCGATCGAGGGCAGCTGCTGGTTCGGCTGGGCCGTCCCTTCGAACAGCGCGGTCAACTGCGAAGCGCCGCCGAGCAGCTGGTTGAACAGCTGCGCGATGTTCGCGAGCCCGCCTGCGAGGTTGACCAGATCGACCAGGCCGCCCTGGGCCGGTGTGGCGGGTCGACCCGTGGTGGTGCCGACGACCGGGCCCAGGACCTGCGCGATGTTGCCGAGCCCGCCCAAGCTGTTCAGCAAGCCCGTTAGATCCGGGATTCCGGCCTGAGGCTGCTGCGCGCTCGCAGGAGGAGTCAGCTGGCAGAGCAGCAACGCGATCGGGTCGGTGTCGCTGCACCGAGGCGCCCCCGCGTCTGCTACCGGGGCCCCTGCGTCCGGCGGAAGCGCGCTCGCATCGGCCCGCTCCTCGGCGAGCTCTTCATCCAGCGGCCGCTGGGCGTAACACCCGGTCATCATCAGACCGGCGAGCGCCATGCCCGCGCCCGCACTCTCCAAAAAGCTCGCCATTCGATTGCTCCAAACAATCCGGGTGTGAGTCCTGCGAGGTAATGGTCCGGCCGGCCGCGATCCGTGTCGCAATCGTCCTGCGCGCGAAGTGGCAACTCAGGACGGCAAATGTCCGAGTGAGAGACAACGGAGCCCGGATGCGGCCATGGCCAGACGTACGAGGGTCCCCCCGGCCCCCGTCAGATTTGCTCGCGCGCGAAAAATTGCGCGCTTCGAGTTACGCAGGAGAGGACATGGGAGCGAACGCGGAGAGCATCGAGATCGCGCACAGCGAGCCGCGCGGACAAGACGTGGTGTCTCTGATCATCGTCAACGCCGTCGTCGACGCGCTGGCCTCGCAGCGTGTCCCCGTGAGCGAGGAGCTGGCCGCGGCGCGTGAGCGGTTCCATGTGGACGCGCGGGCGGTGATGCCGCGCCCCCGTTTCCTGCGCGAGCTGGAGCGCGCCTACGCAGCGCAGCGGGATCCCGCGCTCGGCCTGGCGCTGGGCGAGTCGCTCAACGAGATGAGCTTCCAGTTCATGGGTCCGCTGATCGCCAGCCAGCTGAACCTGCGCGACACCATGGGCATGTTTTTGCGCCTGTCGCGCAACGTGCTCGGAGGGCCGCGCTGGACCTTCGTGCAGCAGGGCGACGACGTGATCATCGGCTACGCGCTCGAGCCTGAGCTCGGTCGCGGCGCGGAGCTGGAGGCGGAGCTCGGCGTGACCGCGGTGCAGCGCACGCTCGCGCACTGGCTCGGCGTGGGCGGACGCCATGCGGTGTCGGCGCAGTTCGGCTTCGACGCGCCGCCGTACTTGGAGCGCTACCGAGCGCTGTTCGGATCGCAGGTGCGCTTTGCACAGTCGCTCACCGGTGTTCGCTTTCCGGCCGCGCTGCTCGAGAAGGTCCGGACGGGCGCGACGGACGAGCTGGCGCGCGGGCTGCGCGAGTTCGGAGAGCGCTGGCTGCCGCGCGAAGATCCCAGCTGGAGCGCGCGCGTGCGCCAGGAGTTCGCGATCACGCCGAACCTGTCGCAGCTGAGCTTCGACGATCTCGCCAAGCGCTGGGGGCTGTCATCGCGCAGCTTGCGCCGGCGGCTCGCGAGCGAGGACGCGTCGCTCAGCACGCTGCTCGAAGAGGCGCGGCTGACACGCGCGCGGG
>DASUME010000602.1:0-5560 GCA_036277895.1 Polyangiales bacterium | reverse complement strand
CGTCGATGTTGCCGAGGTGGCGCTCGAGCGAGGAGCGCGACGCCTGATCATCGCGCACCGTGAACGCGATCACCGCGTCTTCGGGCAACGGCAGCACGGTGTCGACCGCCTCGTCGACCAGCTTGGCGCGGCGCTTGCGCTCGGCGGCGCGCTTGCGGATCAGCTCCTTCTCCTGCTTGGCGGAGTAGACGGGCTTGATCACCTTGTCCTTCCACTCCGCGAGCTCCTTGGCGCGCACCGAGGGGCGCTTCTGGAACACGTCCGGCAGCTGGACGGGGAGCACCACGCCCATCGCGGCCAGCGCGAGCGTGCCCACGGCAGACGTCACCAGCAGCCCGAGCACGATCACGGCGCGCCGCCAACGACGGCGAGAAGGGTCTTCGAAGATCACGGAGTCACCTCGGTCTGAGTCACGGGAAGCAAGGACACCATGCCGAATGCGCGGACGCGCTCGGCCCGGTGCTGCGCGGCGATCGGGTTGTCCCCGATCACGATCAGCGCGGTGCAGCCTCGCGCGGCCGAGTCGGCCAGTGCGCGAGGGAGAGGTTCAGTCTCGATCACGTGCATACGTGGGCGCGGCGAGAGCTGCGCGACGACGCCGTCGAGGTTGGCGTCGTCCGTGCCGAGCCGCCAGGGCGTGCGGCACACGTCGTGTTTGCCCGCCAGCGCGCGCTCCACGAACGAGAGCTCGATCTTCGCCAGCTTCGCCAACCGCGCGCGCGGCGGCACGTTCCAGAGCGCCAGCACGTTCGCGGTCTTCACGTGAGCGAGCGCGTACGCGGCCTCGGGCAGCGCGCACAGCAACGCCAATGCCACGATGCCCAGCGCGAGCCGCGGCCGCGACCCGCTCAGCTCGCTGACCGTGATCGCGATCGCGATCGCACCGGCGGCCCAGAGCCAGGACGTGAAGCGCGGCCAGAAAGACAGCGGCTGGATCAGCCAGCACACGAAGCTCAGCGCGAGCAGCACGAAGAACGCGCGCGCCAGCTCGCTGCGCGCGCTCAGCACCAGCCAGCCGATCGCGGGCAGCGCCACCAGCGCGAACGCGTAGCCAAACCCCGCGAGCCGGTCGTCGAAGCTGCGCGCGGGGCCGTACGGCTGCAGCCAGACCCAGAGCGGGCGTAGCCACGAGGGCAGCGCAGACAGCTCGGCTGGCACGTTGAACGACGGCGTGAGGATCGCGTCCAGCGACTCGCGCCCCGGCAGCCACACGCGGCCCGCGACACGCACCTCGACCGGATAGATTGGGTTGGCCTCGCGCACGACGTTGCGCAGCGCGAACACCAGGCCCGTCCCGGCGATCGCGGCGGCCTTGACCGGGTCGCGCCAGCCGCGCGCGCGGCGCAGCACGGCGACCGTGAGCGCGAGCCCCGCGTAGGCGATCCCGTGCGGCTTGAGCGCCATCGTCCAGGCCGCCGCCAGGCCGAGGTCGGCCCACGCCGGCTCCCGCAGCTCGAGCCGCGCCACCGCGACCAGCAGGCAGGCCATCGCGCCGGCGAACGCGGCATCCGCATAGCCGCTTGGCGCGTTGAGCAAGTGCATCGGCACCAGCAGGAACAAGCCTGCCGCCAGCGCGCCCGCGCCGCGCGGCAGCCGCTGCCCGAAGCCGAGCAGCGCCAGTGCCCCCGCGACCACGAACAAGCTCGACACGACGTCGACCCCAGCCGCGGAGCGGAAGCCCGCGAACAGCGCTGCCTCCACCAGCTCGAGCCCGAGCGGGTAGCCGTTGCGCAGCGGGTCGTCGCCGGCGACCCAGCTCCACCCACCGGCGTCGAGCCACTGTGCGATGGCGGGCAACCTGTAGCCGATGGCGTCGTACGCCCCCACCGGCAGCCAGAGCGCGAGCGCGATGGTCACGGCAGTCGCCAGCCCACCGACGCCGAGTGTCATGGCCCCGGCGATGGCGAGCCAGCGCGGCCCGGCTGCGGGAGCCCGGGTCGGACCCTGCGGGACGTACAGCGCGGCCCCCACGCCGAGCGCCAGGAGCCCCAGCGCCCAGCCTCGACCGGCTAGTGGCGCCAGCCCGACCACGCTCGTCACGACCACCCCGAGAGCGACCACGCCGCTGCCCACGAGCAACGACCGGGCCAACCCGAACGGGCCACCGGACCCTCGCCGTTCGCCAACCGGAAGCACGACGGACCCACGCGTACCCGCAAGAGGGCCGTCCGTTCCGTCAGCTCGGTTCAGTTCGAAGGCCACTTCGCCGTCTCCGGAAAGTCCACCTGTGATATCTGCGCGGAGGCCCGCATGGCGCCCGCCCCGAACACGGGCTGGCTCCGACGCCCCGACCGGCTGAGCATTCAGCACGGACTCGCGCGCTTGCGCCGGGCGACTCTGACCGCCTGTCCGCTGCCAGTCAACCGGCCCAAACAGGCCTGCTAGACCAACTTCTTGCTGAACCGAAGCGAGCTGAGCGCCACGAGTACGCCGAGGATACATAGGAGCCAGATCAGCTCTCCGTACACATCCGCCAGCACCGCCCCCTTGAGCGTGATGCCACGCACGATGCGCATGAAGTGGGTCAGCGGCAGCGCCTGCGAGATCGCCTGCGCCGGGCGCGGCATGGCTTCGAACGGGAACACGAAGCCGCTGAGCAGGATGTTCGGCAGCATGAAGAAGAACGACATCTGCATCGCCTGCTGCTGTGTCTTGGCCAGCGTCGAGAAGAACAGGCCGAGCGAGAGGTTGGCGGCGATGAACACGGCCGAGAGCAGGTAGAGCAGCGGCAGCGAGCCCACCAGCGGCACCTTGAACACCAGCCGGCCGAGCAGGAGGATGAGCGAGATCTGCACGTAGCCGACGCCGATGAACGGCGCGATCTTGCCCGCGATCAGCTCGATCTTGCGCACCGGCGACACGATCAGCTGCTCCAGCGTGCCGCGCTCGCGCTCGCGGGCGATCGCCATCGAGGTCAGCATCGTCATCGTCATGGTGAGGATCACGCCGATCAGCCCGGGCACCACGTACACGGCCGTGCGCAGCTCGGGGTTGTACCAGGTGACCGGCTCCACCGAGACGCGGTCGAGCTCGAGGTGGATCGCCTTGGCCCGCAGCTGCGCCACCGCGAGCTCGCGCGACTCGGCCATGCCCGTGCCGGTGCCGGAGTTGGTGGCGCTGGCCACGGTCATCGGATCGGAGCCGTCCACCACCAGCTGCACCCTGCCCGTCGACCCCGCTTGCAAGCGCTCCGAGAAGTCGTCGGCGATCGCGATCGCGACGCGCGCCTGTCCGGCGCGCATCTCTTGCTCCACCTCGCCGTACGAGCTGACGTAGCCCTTCAGGTCGTAGAAGCCGGTCGCCAGCAAGCGCGCCACGAAGTCGCGCGACTCGGCGCTGTGGTCTTGATCGAACACCACGGCCGGGATGTGGCGCACGTCGGTGTTGATCGCGTAGCCGAACAACATCAGCTGCATCATCGGCAACACGATCATCATCGACAGCGTCGGCCGGTCGCGCCGCAGCTGCAGCAGCTCCTTCCAGGCGATCGCGAGCAAGCGATTCACGTGGAGCTCCCGTCGCCGCCGCGCAGCTCTTGCTCGCGGCGCACCATCGACACGAACGCGTCCTCGACCGTGGCGCGCGAGACCTGCGTGCTGCGCACCTCGATGTTCGCCCTGGCCAGGGCCGCGCACACGAACGCTTCGGGGTCCTCCACCGCGTGCAGCGCCACGCGCATCGTCTCACCGAGGAAGGTGGTCTCATCGACTTCCGGATAGGCGCGCAGCGCATCCCCGGCCCTGATCGCGTCCGCGCACGAGACCTCGACCACGCGCAGGTTGCGCTGCTCGACCACCTCGGTGGGTGTGCCCACGGTCAGCACTTCGCCGCGAAAGATGAACGCCAGCCGGTGGCAGCGCTCCGCCTCGTCCATGTAATGCGTCGTGACGAGCACCGTGGTGCCCTCGCTCGCCACGCGGTGGATCTGGTTCCAGAACTGCCGTCGCGAGACCGGATCGACGCCCGCCGTGGGCTCGTCGAGGAACAACAGCGGCGGCTCGTGCACCGTCGCGCAGGCGAGCGCCACACGCTGCTTCCAGCCTCCGGACAACGTGCCCGCGATCTGATTGCGCCGATCGGTCAGGCCGGACTGCTCCATCACCTGGGCGACGCGCTGGCGCCGCTGCGCGCGCTTCACGTCGTAGATGCCGGCGTAGAAGCGAAGGTTCTCCTCGACGGTGAGGTCCTCGTACAGGCTGAAGCGCTGCGTCATGTAGCCGATGCGCGTCTTGATCTTCTCGGCTTCCTTGGTGACGTCGAAGCCCACCACCGTGCCGCTGCCCGACGTCGGGTCGAGGATGCCGCACAGCATGCGGATGGTGGTGGACTTGCCCGCGCCGTTGGGCCCGAGCACGCCGAAGATCTCGCCCTTGTGCACGTCGAGCGAGACGTCGCGCACCGCCACCAGCGCGCCGAACTTGCGCGACAGGTGCTCGGTGTGGATGACGAGCTCAGCCACGCGGCTTCTCGGTGTTGTCGCTCTCGATCTTCACGAAGCCGGGCACACCCGCGTGCAGCACACGCTCGCGGTCGGCCACCCGCACGCGCACGCGCAGCACCAGCGTCGCGCGCTCCTTCTCGCTGTACAGGTAGCGCGGCGTGAACTCGGTGCGCGTGCCGATGCGCTCCACCAGCCCCGCGACGGGGTTGGCCACACCATCCACGCGCACCTCGGCACGCTGCCCCACGTGAACGCTCGCGATGCGTTGCTGCGGCACGAACACATCGACGTACGGATGCGCGAGGTCCGCCACCGTCATGATCGGCGTGCCGGGCGCCACCACTTCACCCGGATCGACGTGCACATCGAGCACGTCGGCCAGCTGGTCGTAGCTGAGCTCGTGCTTGGTGAGCCGCGCGTCGGCCAGCGCCAGCGCGGCCTCGAGCGCGCGCACTTGCGCCCGGGCCACCATCAGCTCCTCGGCGCGAGCGCCACCGCGCAGCGCGCGCAGCCGCTCCTCCGCCACCCCGCGCTGACCGTTGAGCTGGCTTCGCTGTGCCTCCAGGCTGTCGAGCAGCGACTTGGGTGCGGCGCCGTTCGCGGACAGCTCTTCCTGCCGCTTGCGCTGGCGCGCCAGCACTTCCTCTTGCTGACGCACGCTCTCCAGCTCCGCCGCCGCGGAGCGCACGTCTTCCTTGCGCGCGCCCGCCTCCAGCAGCGCCAGCTGCGCGCGCTGCGCATCGAGCTCGGCCGCGCGCGCCGCACGCTCCGGCACCAGCAGGCTGTCGTCGAGCCGCGCCACCACCTTGTGCCCCTCGCTGAGCTGGTCGCCCTCGTCCGCGCCCACCCAGGCCAGCTTTCCCGCCACCTCGAACGCGAGCGTGACGGTGTCGTACTCGACCGTGCCCTGGAACGCGTCGTCACCCTGCGCGCTCGGCTTCGTACAGGCCGCCAACAGCGCCAGCCCCAACCACCACTTCATTGGTAGATTCTGCCCTTCAGATAGAGGAACTGTTGTTCGTCATCGAAAGGGCAGAACCCCCTTTCAAACCGTGCGTGCGGATTTCCCGCACACGGCTTACCGGCGGTCTCTCGAGTCGCGGCATTACGCAGCCTCCC
>DASUME010000601.1:0-2968 GCA_036277895.1 Polyangiales bacterium | reverse complement strand
GCCGTCAACGTCAACGTCAACGTCAACGACCGGGGGGATCAGAGTTGGTGGCGCTTGGCGGGGGGCTTGGCTGTGATCGGTGCCGCTTTGCTTAGCTCGATCGGGATCCAGAAGATCTGCATGCGGCGGTAGTCGCCGCGCCGCTCGTAGCCCGCGAGCCCGTACAGCACGCTCCACCACTTGCCCGTCTTGCTGCCACCGCGCGCGGTGAACGGGAAGAAGTGGAACTGCCAGCTGCGGTCGAGTCCGTGCGCCGGCTCGTACATCGTGTTGAGCACGTAGTGCCGCGTGCGGTCGCCGTGGATGCCGCGGCCATGGAACGGGAAGGTGATCGTGTAGCGCTCCTGGCGGTCCTGGAAATTGAAGTCCCAGTACAGCGGGAAGCCGATCTTGTAGTAGCGCTGCTTCTCGTCGTTGCGCGTGTCGTAGTAGAGCGGGAACAGCACGCGGTTGTGCTTCTTCTTCTTCGCGATCCGGAAGTCCCACCAGAACGGAAAGGCCGCCGTGCGGCGCGCGTCTTCCTTCTTGTCGTGGAAGTCGAAGTACAGCGGCAGCGCTACCGTGTGATCGGCTTCCTTGGTGCGCCCGACGTAGGCCAGCGGATGGAAGTTGAAGAACCACTGATCCGGCTGCCAGCCCCACTGGAACGTGGGCGCCATCCACCACGACTGCGCGTCCTGCTCGTGGCTCCGCTTGCGCCCGATCAGCGGCGTCAGCCAGGTGTCGCTGATGCCCTCGCTCACGTTGCGCATGAACAGCGGCAGCACCGTCGTGTAGCGGTTGGCCGGGTCTTCCCAGTGCCAGTAGAACGGCGGCAGGTAGAGCCCGTGGGACTGGTCGCGGTGATCCCAGGTGCGGATGTACAGCGGCGCCACGGCGTCGAAGTTCTTGTCGCCGCGACCGCGCTGGTAGAGCGGCGTGATCCAGAGCTTGCTGTTCTCTTTCTTGTCGCTCAGGTACGCGAGCAACGGCGTGACCAGGCGGAACTCGTTCGGGCCGCGCGCGTGGTGGAACAGCACCAGCGGGATGGTGGTGGCGCGCAGCTCGGGCGACTTCTTGTGCCAGAGCAGCGGCACCACCGCCCAGCGCGACTCGTCCTTGGTGCGCACGTGATAGAACGGCGGCACCACGGTGGTGTTCTCGAGCGGGTCGGCCTGCGTGAAGCGCCAGTACAGCGGCGGCAGCACGGTGAAGCCGCCCTGGTCGCCCTGCTTGGACCACACCAGCGGCGCCAGGCCGCGCCAGCGCACGTCCTTCTTCTTCACGTCGTAGTACAGCGCGACCACGCGGCGGTGCCGCTTGGCATCGCCATCGAGCCAGGTCAGTAGCGGCGGGATCACCAGGTGCGAGTGGCCCGCGTACTCGCCTGCCGCGAACAGCGGGAACAGGGCTGCGCCCCAGTCGTTGCCCCTGTGGTGCCCGTAGCCCGGTCCGATCACCAGGGTGTTGCGGTCCGGGCCGCGCAGTGACCACACCAGGCCGAGCGTCACGTCCGCGTTCAGCGCGGGGCTGCGGCGGTAGTACTGCGGCACGATGAAGCGCTCGAGCAGCTTTGGGCCGCGGCGCTCGAAGAAGAACGGGAACAGCGCGCGCGTGGTGATGTCGCCGGCGCGATCCTTCGCGAAGGGCGGCGCCAGGCGCAGCCGCTCGCGCGCCGGGTCGGTGGTGATCGCCCCGCTGACGCGCTGGGGCTCACGCTCGACGACGTCTTCTTCCTCGGCCTGTTCGGGATCCTGCGCGTGCGCCAGCCCGGGCAGCGACGAGACAGCGAGCGCTAGCAGTAACCACGCGGAACGAAACCGACCATTCACGGGGCCCGCTCTAGCACGCCTGCGCCCCGAGGCCCGGGGTCAGCGAAAGCCGTGGTAGGCGGCGGTGGCTTCGGCCAGCTCGCGGGTCAGCTGGTCGCGGAGCGACGGGTCGAGCGCACGATCGGGGTGGCGAGCCTTGGCCAGCGCTCGCAAGGCCCGGCGAGCCTCGTCGCGCGCGACCGCGGCTCGTTGGACCGCACGCCGGCGCAGGGTGCCGAGCGGGAGGCGGGCGCTGAGCTCGTGGGCGGGCACTGGCCCCGGCTCCAGCTGCGCGTCGTGGCCACGCTCCGCGGCGAGCGCGAGCAGGGCCAGATAGCGCGTCAGCAGCTGCTCCTGCAGCGCATCGTGGACCTCGCCGTCGCTGACGCCGGCCAGCCGCGCCAGCGCACCCGAGCGCTGGGCCGCGTGGGGCAGGGCCGCCAGGCAACGCCGCAGGCCCTCCGCATCGAGCCGGCCCCGGCCCGCCAGCAGCGACAACAAGGGATCGAAGCGCCCCGCGACATAGGCGCCGACGACGTAGCCGCGCTGGACCCAGATGCCGTGCCGCACGCCCTCGCGATCGCGCAGCACGACCAGGCCCTCCGCCTCGGCCGAGATCGCCTGCGCCAACAACTGCTCGAAGGGGCGTTCACTGAGCTTGCGCGGCCTGTCCACACCGCGATCGTCGAACGCCGGCTTCTCGGTAGCCAAGAAACCGGCTGCGTATACTCTCCCTCGTTGTTCGGAGTCCTGGCCTGAACGAACGTGGAGGTAGCGCTTGCGTCGAGAGATTTTCCTGGCCCTCACTCTGGTGGCGACCGCGTGCGGCGATGACTCGTCCAGCGACGACTCCAACGACAACGAAGAGACCGACGCCGGCGGCGGCTCGAGCGAGCTCGAGGAGGCACAGCGGACGAGCGGGGTCAGCGCCACGCAGGCGCGCGCGACGCTGCTGATCGACGCGGTCTGCACCAAGGCGCCGACCTGCGGCAGCAGCACCAGCGTGTCGGCCTGCAAGGCCACGTCGAACGCTAGCTGGCAGAACCTCGTCGACAACAAGGCCGATGACGTCTGCAAGGACGCGGAGCTCGACCGCTACGCGTGCCTCTCGACCTCGAGCTGCGAAGTGCTCAGCAACGCGGCCACCGCCTGTAAGAGCTTCCAGGACGCGATCGCCG
>DASUME010000600.1:0-2700 GCA_036277895.1 Polyangiales bacterium | reverse complement strand
CCGAGCTTCCAGCGCGTGACGCCGCTGCCGAGCTCGATCACCTCGCCGGCGCCGTCGCTACAGGGCACCACGGGCGCCTTCTTGGAGTGCTTGGCGGTCTTGGCGATCGCGAGGTCGCGGAAGTTCAGCGACACGGCGCGCACGCGCACGCGCACCTCCGTGGCTGCGAGCCTCGGCCGCTCGCGCTCGCAGCGAGCCAGCGCGGAGAAGCCGTCACTCTTCTGCAGTTCGTAAGACTTCATGGGATCTTTCTACCGCGTCGAGAGTGGCTCCGCGATTTCTTCGAGCCCGCGTCGCTCGGCCGCGACGCCGAGCCAGAGCGAGATGATCGCCGCGAAGATCATCAAGCCGCCACCGAGCGCGTAGCCCGTGAACACCTCGCGCCGATCTCCGGTGTCGATCAGCGCTCCGAACAGAGCGGGGGCTGCCAGCCCGCCTGCGGCCGTGCCGATGCAGTAAAACAGCGCGATCGCCAGCGCGCGCAGCTCGATCGGGAACAGCTCGCTCACGCTCAGGTAGGCCGAGCTGGCGGCCGCCGAGCCGAAGAAGAACACGAGCGAGAAGCCGATCGCCTGCGTGGTCGCGTCGAGGTGCCCCTGGCGGAACAGCCAGCCCACCAGCAGCAGCAGCGCGCCCGAGCTGCCGTACGTGATCACCAGCATCGGGCGCCGGCCCAGGCTGTCGAAGAAGCGGCCCAGCACCAGCGGGCCGAGAAAGTTCGCGATCGCGAACGGGATCAAGTACACGCCCACCCGCTCCGGACGCACCTCGAAGAAGCGCGTGAGCAGCAGCGAGTAGGTGAAGAAGATGGCGTTGTAGAAGAACGCCTGCGCCACCATCAGCACCAGGCACAACACGCTGCGCCTTCGATAGCGGTGGATGATCACGTTCCATACATCGGCGAAGCTGACCTGGTGCGCGGTGTCGATCTGGAAGCTGCGTGTGACCGGCTCCAGCGCGACCTGCTCGCGCTCGGCGACGTCGCGCTCGATCTCCTGCACCGTGCGCTCGGCCTCTTCGCCGCGCCCGTGTAGGATCAGCCAGCGCGGGCTCTCCGGCACGTGCCGGCGCACCAGCACCACCGCCACCGTCAGCACCGCGCCGATGCCGAAGCACAGCCGCCAGCCGAGGTTGATCGGGACCAGGTTCGGATCGAGCAGGTACAGCGTGAGCACGCCGCCGAGCGCGGTGCCGAGCCAGTAGGTGCCGTTGATCGCGAGGTCCGCCACGCCGCGCACGCGCGCGGGCAGCAGCTCGTCGATGGCGGAGTTGATCGCCGCGTACTCGCCACCGATCGCCGCTCCCGTGAGCCCGCGGAACAACGCGAAGCTGACGAAGCTGAACGAGAACGCGGTGGCGGTGGTCGCGGCCACGTAGATCGCGAGCGTGAGCAGGAACAGCTTCTTGCGGCCGTAGCGGTCGGTGAGGTGCCCGAACACGAGCGCGCCGCTGATCGCACCGGCGAGGTAGGCGCTGCCCGCGATGCCCACCTGGCTGCTGGTGAGCGCGAGCGTGTCCGGGCGCTCCAGCACGCTCGCGACCGCGCCCACGATCGTGACCTCCAGGCCGTCGAGCACCCAGGTGATGCCGAGCGAGATCACGACCAACCAGTGGAAGCGCGACCACGGCAAGCGATCGAGGCGAAGCGGAATATCGGTACGGACCAGCGACAATGGGACCTCCCCCGGCCCCTAAGTAGGCCCTGGGCACGGCCGCGCGTGCCCGGGCACCCAGATGCAGTGCGCAAGCGAATTGCGCGTAGTTTCCAGGGACGTGGGTGCGCACGCCGCTTGCTCACAGCGCGCCATGGAGGCGACATGAGCGAGCATGCGGTGGTTCTCGGAGCGGGCATGGGTGGGCTGTTGGCGGCCCGGGTGCTGCGCGATCACTTTCGACGCGTGACGCTGATCGAGCGCGATCAGCTGCCGGAGCTCGGCGCCTCGCGCAAGGGGGTGCCGCAGGATCGCCACGCGCACGGGTTGCTCGCGCGCGGCAGCCAGATCGTGGAGCAGCTGTTCCCGGGCTTCCAGTCGGACATCAAGCTGCTCGGCGCGCAGATCGCCACCGTAATGCGCGACGGCGTGTTCGTGCTCGACGGCCAGCGCCTGGCGCGCATGCCCGGCGACGACATGACCACCGTGCTGTGCACGCGTGCGATGCTCGAGGGCTACCTGCGCCAGCGCTTGCTGGAAGAGGGCGGCGTGCGCCTGCGCGGGCGCACCGAAGCGACCGGCTTGATCGGCGACTTCAGCACCGTGCGCGGTGTGCGCCTGCGCGATCTCGAGCGCGATCACGGCGAGGAGTTCCTGGAGGCGGCGCTGGTGGTCGACGCGACCGGCCGCGGCTCGCGCTTCGCGAGCTGGCTGGAGCAGATGGGACATCGTCGGCCCCCCGAGGAGCGCATCCAGATCGACCTCGGCTACGCGAGCGCGTTCTATCGCCGCAAGCCCTCGATGCGCCTCGGCACGATGGTGTCCGTTGCGCCGCCGGGCCGGCGCTCGGGCGTGGCGCTCGCGGTGGACCCGGAGCGCTTCCTGGTCACCCTGGGCGGATATCTCGGGGAGCACCCGCTGACCGATCACTCGTCGATGCGTGAGTTCGCGCGCGGCTTGCCCTGTCCGGACATCGCGGAGCTGCTCGAGGGCGCGGAGCCGCTGAGCGCGCCGGCGGTGTTCAAGTACAAGCACAGCCGCCGCCTGC
>DASUME010000599.1:0-8760 GCA_036277895.1 Polyangiales bacterium | reverse complement strand
GGAAGTGCGTGAGCGGACCGGTCGACGGCATAAAGCCGGTCGCAGGATTCTCCGCGTACAGCCGCGCTTCCATCGCGTGCCCACGGATCGCGAGCTCGTGTTGTTGCCGCGGCAAGTGCGAGCCGCTGGCGACCAACAAATGCCACTCGACCAGGTCGACACCCGTGATCGACTCCGTCACCGGGTGCTCGACCTGTAGGCGCGTGTTCATCTCCATGAACCAGATGCGATCGGCGCGCAGTCCCTCGGAGGCATCGGCGATGAACTCCACCGTGCCCGCACCTTCGTAGCCCACGGCGCGCGCGGCCTTCACCGCCGCTCCACACACTGCCTCACGCGTGGCGGGGTCCATGCCCGGCGCCGGGGCTTCTTCGATCACCTTCTGGTGCCGGCGCTGCAACGAGCAGTCGCGCTCGAACAGGTGCACCACGTTGCCGTGCGAGTCCGCGAACACCTGCACCTCGATGTGGCGCGGGCGTGTGACGTACTTCTCGAGCAACACGCGATCGTCGCCAAAGCTGGCGGCCGCTTCACGCCTGCATGACGCCAGCGCGTCGAGGAACTCCGAGGCGAGCTCGACCTTGCGCATACCCTTGCCGCCGCCGCCCGCGACGG
The DNA here is from genome assembly GCA_036277895.1 of Polyangiales bacterium. GTDB lineage: Bacteria > Myxococcota_A > Polyangia > Polyangiales > DASUME01 > DASUME01. The sequence continues at coordinate 8,145 of DASUME010000599.1, read as the reverse complement.
CCTTGATCAGCACCGGGTAGCCGATCGCGTCGGCTTCTTTCTGCAGACGTTCGGGAGTCTGGTCCGCACCGAGGTAGCCCGGCGTCACTGGTACGCCGGACTCGGCCATCAGCCGCTTCGCCGCATCCTTGAGGCCCATCGCGCGAATCGAGGACGCGGGAGGTCCGACCCAGATCAGGCCCGCCGCCTTGACGGTGTCTGCAAACTCGGGGTTCTCGGAGAGAAAGCCGTAGCCAGGATGGATCGCCTGCGCGCCGGTCTGTTTCGCGGCGTTCAAGAGCCGCTCGGGCAGGAGGTAGCTCTCCTTCGCGGGTGCCGGCCCGATCTCGACGGCCTCGTCGGCGAGCCGCGTGTGTAGCGCGCCGCGATCCGCCGAGGAGTAGACGGCGACCGTACGCACGCCGAGCGTGCGCGCGCTGCGGATGATGCGGCACGCGATCTCGCCGCGGTTTGCGATCAGCAAGGACTCGAGCATGGTCACATCCTGAACACGCCGAAGCGTGTCTGCGGGACTGGAGCGTTGGCGGCGGCGGCGAGCGCGAGGCCCAGCACGTCGCGCGTCTGCACGGGATCGATGATGCCGTCGTCCCACAAGCGCGCGGTGGCGAAGTAAGGGTTACCCTCGCGCTCGTAGCGCTCGCGCACCGGCGCGCGCAGCGCTTCTTCCTCCTCGGCGGACCACGGCTCGCCGCGCTGCTCCATGGCGTCGCGCTTGACGGTCGCCAGCACGCTCGCGGCCTGTTCGCCGCCCATCACCGAGATGCGGCTGTTGGGCCAGCTGAACAGGAAGCGCGGACCGTACGCGCGCCCGCACATGCCGTAGTTGCCGGCGCCGAAGCTGCCGCCGATCAGCACCGTCAGCTTGGGCACCTCGGCGCAAGCGACCGCCGTCACGAGCTTGGCGCCGTCCTTCGCGATGCCGCCGGCCTCGTACTTGCCGCCGACCATGAAGCCGGAGACGTTCTGCAGAAACAGTAGGGGCCGACCGCGCTTGCAGGCGAGCTCGACGAAGTGCGCGCCCTTCTGCGCGCTCTCCGAGAACAACACACCGTTGTTGGCGAGGATCGAGATCGGCTGGCCCCACAGGTTCGCGTCGCCGCACACGAGCGTGGTGCCGTAGAGCGGCTTGAACTCGGCGAAGCGCGAGCCGTCGACCAGGCGCGCGATCACCTCGCGCACGTCGTACGGCGCGCGCAGATCTTCGGGCACGATGCCGTAGAGATCCTCGGCGGGGTAGAGCGGCGGTTCCGCACTTGGCGCGGCACGTACGCGCGGCGGCGCCAGGCGGCCGATGATCGAGCGTACGATGTCGAGCGCGTGCGTGTCGTTGTCCGCCACGTGATCCACCACGCCCGAGCGCCGCGCGTGCGTGTCCGCGCCGCCGAGCTCCTCCGCGCTGATCACCTCGCCCGTTGCCGCACGCACGAGCGGCGGACCGGCGAGGAAGATCGTGCCCTGGCCGCGCACGATCACCGTCTCGTCGCACATCGCGGGCACGTACGCGCCACCCGCGGTGCAGCTGCCCATCACACACGCGATCTGCGGGATCTCCAGCGCACTCATACGCGCCTGGTTGAAGAAGATACGCCCGAAGTGCTGCTCGTCCGGGAACACGTCGGACTGGTACGGCAGGTTGGCGCCGCCGCTGTCGACCAGGTACACGCAGGGCAGCTGGTTCTCGAGCGCGATCGTCTGCGCGCGCAGGTGCTTCTTCACCGTCAGCGGGAAGTAGGCGCCGCCCTTCACGGTCGGATCGTTGGCCACGATCATGACCTCGCGCCCCATGACGCGGCCGATGCCTGCGACGACGCCGGCCGCGGGCGCTTCGCCCTCGTACATGCCGTGTGCGGTTAGCTGGCCGACCTCGAGCAACGGGGAGCCCGGATCGAGCAAGCGCTCCACCCGTTGCCTAGGCAGCAGCTTGCCGCGCGCGACGTGCCGCTCGCGGATGCGCGCCGGTCCCCCGAGCGCCGCGGCCGCGACGGTCTCGTGCAGCGTGCGCGCGAGCGCTCGGTTGGCCTCTTGGTTGCGCTGTGCGGCGGCGCTATTCTTGTCGTAGCTCGAGACGATTCGGTCCATGACCGTCCGATCGTACCATTGTCAGACAATCGCACCATGCCGAGGCTCTTGCGGGGCAGCCGATGGCCGGCCGTCACGCATCTGCGCGGCGGTCAGCGTGGAGCCGTCGATGCTCCAGCCCGGCGCGTGAACGATCAGGCCCACGCGCTCGCGCCAGGTGGTCGCGCGTGCGACCTCGCGCCCCAGCGCCAGCCACTCGTGGAAGGTGAGGTAGAGCCAGTTGTAGCCGTGCACGTTCTTGGTCAGTCCGTAGACCAGGGGTTCGTCCGCGCGCTCTTCCGCGAAGGTGCCGAACAGCCGATCCCAGACGATGAAGATCCCGCCGTGGTTGCGATCGAGGTACTGCGTGTTGCTGGCGTGGTGCACGCGATGGTGCGACGGCGTGTTGAGCACCCACTCCAGCGGCCCGAGCTTGCCGACCAGCTCGGTGTGGAGGAAGAACTGATAGAGCGAGCTCACGCCCGCGACGCTCGCGATCAGGAGCGGGTGAAAGCCCGCCAGCACGAGCGGCAGCTCGAACCAGCGATTGACCAGCGGCTGCGTCCAGCTCTGGCGCACCGCGGTGGCGAGGTGCAGCTCCTGGCTCGAGTGATGCGTCACGTGCGCCGCCCACATGAAGCGATGCTCGTGATCCATACGGTGCGCCCAGTAGTACGTGAAGTCGCGTGCGAGCAACGCGGCGATCCAGCTCGCGAAGCTGGTCTCGATCGTGAAGAAGCGGTGCGCGTAGCCCCAGTACATCAGCGCGAGCAACGCGCCCCCGTAGAGCGCGCGGCTCGCCGAGCTGCCGAGCCCGAGCGCGATGCTGGTCCAGTAGTCGCGCACGTCGCGCACCGGCTGTCCGCGCCGGCTGCGCAGCAAGCGTTCGCAGACCATCGCCGCCAGGAAGAACGGGATGGCGACCCATGAAAGCCGCATGCGCGCACTCTAACGCCACGCGCACCGAGGGCGGTCGAGCGCACACAGCTGTCACAGGCTTGCTACCGTCACGACTGCCGATGCGGGCCCGATCCCGGGCCTGTTTGGCTGACGGACTATAGTGGTGCGGATGGAGATCCGCGCACTGGACAAGAAGAAGGATCGGCGCGCGGTGGAGGCGATCGACACCTCGTTCGAGACCGACGTGGTGTTCGACATGCAGCTGCGCGAGCGCGGCATCGAGCTGGTCGAGCGCAAGCTCGCGGAGCCGATCGTGAAGCGGTACTCCACGGGCGAGGTGTTCGCGCACTGGGCGAGCTGGGAGCACGGTTGGGTCGCCGACGACGATGGGGTTCGAGGGTTCGCGGCCGTCGACTACGAGCCCTGGCACCGCCGGCTCGTGCTCTGGTTCCTCTACATCGCGCCGGCCTGGCGTCGCCGCGGCGTGGGGCGCACACTGCTCGAGCGGGTGGAGGCGCACGGACGCACGGTGGGCGCCACGCACGTGTGGCTCGAGACCAGCAACGTCAACGTGCCCGGCGTACGCGCGTACAACCGGCTCGGCTACTCGCTGTGCGGTGCCGACGCGTACTACTACGGGCCGTACATGCCAGGCGAGACCGCGCTCTACCTGGCGAAGGCGCTAGACGCCCACTAGCTGGCGCAGCTTCGCGGACCCGAGCGCGCCGAGCTGACGCTTCACCTCACGGCCGTTCGCGAACACCAGCATGGTCGGCACGCCGCGTACGCCGAGGCGATTCGCCACTTCGGGCGAGTCCTCCACGTCGAGCATGCCCACGCGCAACTCCGTGGCGTGCTCGTCGGCCAGCTTCGTCAGCAAGGCCGCCATCGCCTTGCAGGGGCCACACCAGCGCGCCCCCAGCTCCAGCAGGAATGGCTGCTCGCTGGCCAGGACCTCTTCGTCGAAGTTCAAGTCATTGATCTCCAGGACCTTCATCGCTTTCTCCTCCGCTTGAGGAGGTCTCGTGACGAGAGGATCTTACGGACGAAATTTTCTCGTAAGATTCGGTCAGGCCAGGACCCAACCGAGTATGGAACCAGAGGACAGGCTCGCGCGCATGACGGAGCTGGTGCGCGAGCAGCGTGCCGCGCTGATCGCGGTCGCGCGCCAGGAGGGCCTCGACGCCGAGGACGCCCTCGAGTGCGTGCAGGACGCGCTCGCGACCTACCTCGGCCTCGAGGACGAAGGCCACGGCATCGCGACCTTGAAGACGATCGTGCGCAACGCCGCGCGCAACCATCGCCGGCGGCATCATCGCCAGAAGCCGCACCTGGTGATCGAGGACGCAGAGTCGCCCTCGCTGCCCGCCGATCAGCTGCTCGCGCACGCCGAGGAGATGGTGCGGCTGCAGGTGTGCGTGGCGCAGCTGTGCAGCGTGCAGCGCGCGGTGATCATGCTGCGCCTGCTCGACGAGCGCTCCGGGGAGGACGTCGCCGCCGAGCTCGGCCTCACGCGCTCGCACGTCGATGTGTTGGTGCACCGCGCGAAGTCGTCGCTACGCGTGTGCATGCACCCCGCAGCGCATCGCCGTCAATAGACGGCCTCCACGCGGCTGGTCATCGGGCGGAACGGCAGAATGGTGGGGTACACGACGGGCTCGCCGGTGAACGGTGTGGTCGTGATCGTGAATTCGCTGGGGCCGTGGCCACCGAGCCCGCTCGTGTGCGTCGCGACGCAAGAGATCACGCGCGCGATCGGGAGCGAGCTCGAGGTCCACGGCGAGAACTTCGGCACCGCCTTCACCTCGTAGTTCCACGTGGTGCCGTCGGCGAGCCACTTGATCTTCACGCGAATGCCCGCCTTCTTGCACTTCTGCGCCGGTGTCTCCTCACCTCTCAGCGCCAGGTTCAGGCCCGTGAACTCGGGGAAGCTCGCGCTCGTCTCGTGCTCGGTGCCGAAGCCCATCGCGGGTACCGTCGTGGTCTGCTTCACGCAACGCGCGCTGCCGTCGAACTCCTTCGACTACGGCGCGTAGTCATAGGTGCCGCTGATCTGGGTACAGAGCGGCAAGGGCGCGGGCAGCGTGAGATCTTCGATCTCGAGCGCACTCTCGGACTTCGCGATCGGATCCGACGACTCGATGTGCAGCTCCTCGTCGGGCTCCGCGCAGCCCTGGATCGCGATCGCCACGCACGCGCTCAACGCAACTCGAACAACAGCCATACTTCCCCCTGACGAAGGCCGCCCCCCCGGCCCTCAGCACCGATGTACGGCGCGCTCGGCCGACGGCTTCCGCGCGCATTCGAGGTATCCGACAAGCTGGTAGCGAGGCGTACGAAGTCCGCTGGACGGTCTCCTTTGCAAGACTGGTGTCCAGATGCCAGCCTTGCCGCATGACACAGCGCAAGCTCGGCTCGCTACACTGAGCGTGTGGAGCTGATCGTCGAGCGCTGGTTCAACGGGCCCGTCACGCTGGCGGGCTTACGCGGACGCGTGGTGCTCGTGTACGCATTCCAGATGCGCTGCCTCGGCTGCGTCGAGCACAGCATCCCGCAAGCGAAGCGCGCGCACGCCAGCTTCCCTGCCGATCGAGTGCAGGTGATCGGACTGCACACCGTGTTCGAGAACCACGACGCACAATCCGCCGACGCGCTGACCGCGTTCGTCGCCGAGCACGACCTGCACTTTCCAATCGGCATCGACAGCCCCGCACCCGGCGAGAGCATGCCGCGCACGATGCGCCTCTACGACATGCAGGGCACTCCCACGCTGATCGCGATCGACAAGCGCGGCCTACGCCGCCGCCAACACCTCGGCCACCTCGACGACGCGCAGCTCGAGGGCCTCGTGGACGCGCTCGTCGCAGAGGATTGACGCGCGGCGTGCCGGACGGCTGCGCGGTCAGTCACGGTGGCCGGCCCGAGCCCTGGCTGCTGGCGGCGATGCTACTCGCGCGCCGCCAGCGGAAGGGCACAGCCTGGTTGCAAACCTGAAACCGGGGCGGGCTTGCGAGCGAAAAACGCCCAGAGAACCCTCCGTTTGGGCGCCGAAAGCAGTGCGCTAGTGGCGCCCAGCGTGCACACTCCCTCCCTCACCGAGGGCTCGAGGAAGAGGACCGCATGCAGCGCCGCTGGCTCGTATCGATCACTACGTTGCTGGCCGCGCTCGCGGCGCCGGTGCTCGCGGACGTCTCGGCCGACGATGAGCCACAGGACTTCTCCGGGGTGGACGTCGCGCCGCCCAAGGAAGACAAGAAGGCCAAGGCACCCCAGCGTGAGGTCAACGTCGAGGGCATCGTCGGCACGATGTCCGAGTTCGATGTCAAGGTGGTGCTCGAAGACCGCGACGCGGACTTCGACGCCTGCCACGATCGCCACCGCGGCGGCTCGGGCAAGATCTTGTTCCTGATCCACATCAAGTCGAACGGCAGCGTGGGCGACGTGAAGGCGCATGCCTCCAAGGTCCGCAACTCCGACTTGATCGACTGCTACACGGACGTCGTCTCCTCGTCGAAGTTCAACCCGCCGCACGGTGGCTACGCGGACGTGAAGTGGACGACCAAGGTCGGGCGCTCACGCAAGAAGAAGGGCTCCGACCTGTTCGGGACCGATCGCCCGCACCGCTTCGACGCGCCCGCGACGACTACCACCACCACGGCCTCGGACCGCCCCGAGAAGAAGAAGCGCCACCACCGGCACCGTTCCTCGCGCAAGCACCACAAGAGCTAACGGCGCGCTCAGTAGCTGTACTGCACGCTGTTGCCGATGCGCGTGTCGGTGCGCTCGACCGAGACCGGCGGACGGCTGTCGAAGCGCACGCCGAGGTCGGTGTTGATGCTCAAGTGGCCGGTCACCTTCACCTGCAGCTTGGCCTCGTGCAGCACCTGCACGTCGCGCCAGATATCCCAGCGCGGCTGCACGTAGGCGGTCGCGATCAAGCTCAGGCGCTCGGGCACCAGCGGGATGATCAGCGTGATGTACGAGCTCGAGCGTGGGTTGGTCATGTCCGTCGGATCGGGACCGCGCGGGGGCTGGTTCTCGGGCAGGATGTCGCGGCGCTCGAACTCGAGCAGCGCGCCGGTGCCGACCCAGCCGCGCAGCCGGTCGTAGTTGATGAACACCACGCGTAGGCCCGCGCCCGCGACCAGGCGCCGGCTCAGCAAGCGGAACTTGTCGTACTGCGCTTGCAGGTAGACCTCGCTGCCGAAGCGCAGCCAGTGCATGCGCGTGTAGCGCAGGTGGCCGAAGCCATCGTTGGCCACACCCTTGCCATCGAGGCTCTTCAGGCCCGCGCTTCCGTACGCGAGGATGCGATCGCGGAACCAGAAGCGATCGGTGCCGGGCGGTGCATCGGGGTGGCTGGTCGCGAAGTACGTCGACAGATCGCCGCGCACCTCGAGCAGGTTCACGTTGCCGCGCGAGAACGAGAGCGTGGACTTGCCGCCACCGCCCCAGCCCGGCTTCGTGATCGACTCGACCAACGTCTCGGCGTTCACCTGCGCGTGCGCGCTCCCTGCAAACGCGAAAACGCACAACACCCACCACCAACCGGCTCTCACGGGCCGAGTGCTAGCGTCAGGCGGCGCCTTCGTCGAACCTCGCATCGGCAAGCTCGGGGAAGCCGTGCTCGTCGAGCGTCACGCCGCGCAGGCTCTAGCGGGTCGCCACGTTGTACGGGAGCACGTAGATCGGGATCGAGTAGGTCTGGTGCTGATGGTCGGCGTTGCGTCGTGCGTGCTGATGCTCGCCGGCTGCAACGCCGTGCTCGACAACGATCCGGTGCACCTGAACGACACGCAGCACCCTCCGCCCGACTAGTGCACGTACGGAGCGTCCGACAGCGAGGCCTGCTCGAAGGCGAAACGGCCCGGATTGCTACGGATGACCGCGCGGGGGGATGCCACCTCGAATGCGTCACGCGGGGTGGCTCGGCGCGTGTCTGGACGTAAGATGCAGGGCGCGTCCCAGAACGCGCGCAGTGAACTATGTCCTGCTCGATCGCTTACGCTTTGGTACTTCTGTTCGCGTTGTGTGCCCCGGTACACGCGCAGGGCGCGCCGCCACCGGGCTACCAGCCGGTATTGGACGACGCCATCCGCGAGTTCGCGCTGGGAAACTACGTCGACTCGCTGACGCTGTTTCGCGACGCGCACGAGCGCTGGCCCAATGCGCGCGCGCTGCGTGCGA
>DASUME010000598.1:0-5425 GCA_036277895.1 Polyangiales bacterium | reverse complement strand
GCCGCCACAGCGCCTCGACCCGGGCCGACAGGTCCGCACCGTCCGCGTGCGCCACCGAGGTCATCAAGAGTAAGAGCAAGGCCAGCCGCATTCGGCCGGAGTGTAACTTACTCCGTGCGATCGCGCGCCTTCGCGAGCTTGTCCATCGCTTGCTGCGGGGTCAGGGCCGCCTCGGTGGGCGCCTTGTCGTCGATCAGCAGCCGGAGCCGCTTGGACGCCGCGTCCGCCACCAGCGCCGTCACGTCCACCGGCGGCAGCGGCAGCTGCGTGTGGCTGGGCGCCAGCTGCTTGTAGATCTCGCCGTGCCGCATGTACTCGGTCGAAGCCGGGGTGCCGCGCGCGGTCACGTACTTGCGCAGCTGCGCCTGGCTGACGCCCACGGCCTCGAAGATCCCGTTGTGCTCGGTCGAGCCGGCCACGCGCTCGAAGCCCATCGGGACCTCGAACCAGCCCACCTTCAGCGTGCTCGCGCGCAGGTTGCCCTCGGCGTCGAAGCGCGGATCCGCATCGGGTACGTCCAGCGCTGCCTTGGCGCGCGGGATCACCTTGGTCGCCTGGCCCTGGCTGGCCGACGGCGCCTCGTTGGAGCAGGCGCACAGCAGCGCGCCCACCGCGATCACTCGACCGAGCTTGCCCATCCCACGCTCCTGGCCTTGGTAGGAATCTGCAGCGTACGCGTGAACATCTTCTGCCCCTTGTCCGCGGTGGCGCTGCCGGCGAGGGCCGTGCCGCCGCTGCCCGCGACCAGCGAGCGCAGCTGGAAGGCGCCGCCGCCCGGCGTCGAGCCGCCCATGCGGCCGCCGAGCGACGCGTTGATCGGGTCGTTGGTGGCGCTGCCCTGGAAGCAGACCGGGTCGCGCGTGATCGACAACCCCAGCAAGAGCGACTTGCCGTCGTCGTCGGCGGGCTTGTACTGGAGCACGTAGGCGCCGGTGCCGCTGGAAGGGCTGAGCCCCGGCACCGGCAGGCCGCTGCCCGCAACCTTGTTGCGCACGTTGCCACCGACGATTCGGCTCGCGCCCATCGTGCACTTGTTGCCGGAGCTGCCCGGGCCCGTGAAGCTGGTGAAGTACAGCGTGTCGTTGAGCACGGCCATCGGCCCGGTCACGGACTCGCCGGCGTCGAGCTGGAGCGCCCAGTTCTGGACGGGCGCCACGCTGGCCAGGAGCTCGCCGCTGACGCTGTCGTAGGAGCGCACCTCGTTGATCGAGACCACGCGGTTGGCGGTCAGGTCGGTGAGGTTGTCGACGTCGCCCGTGCCGACGACGATCGTCAGGTTGCCCGAGGTCGGGTCGCGGCTGAGCACGGGCGGGAAGGTCGCGTTGCGGCCCATCTTGAAGTCCGGCGAGGTGGCCGAGACCAGGTTGCCGCCGAAGTCGGTCGCCTTGCCGCCGTACAGATCCCAGATCGGCATCACGCGCCACTTGGCCGGGTCGACGTTGTTCATCGACAGCCGGTAGAGCACGCCGTCTGCGTCCGTGAAGTACGCCGCGCGCGAGACCGCGAGCTCCTCGCCATCGACGGAGACCGAGCCGTTGACCGCGGACGGGAAGTGGCGGCCGTCGAACTCCTGGACCAGCTCGCCGGTCTCCACGTCGACCACGTACAGCGAGCGGCCGCGCAGGCCCCAGCAGCGCACGTTGTCGCGCGCGCCGGTGTTGGGCGCCTTGCCGCGGCTGTAGGCGTCGACCGCGCACTGCGCGCCCGTGGTCGAGCCTTCGCCGCCAGGCAGGATCGCGACCGCGCGGATCTGATCGACGCCGTTCCACTTCAGGCGCACGTTGGCGAGCTGCGGCGTGCCGGTGGTGTCGCCGAGGTACTTGAACGAGCGCTGCCACAGGAACTTCGGCTCGTCCGGCCAGGTGACGTCGAGCGCCAGGTACGCGGGCATGCCGCGCAGGCCGATCAGGAGCACGGTGGACAGGTTGTTCGCGCCGCTGCTGTCGCGGCTCATGATCATGTCCTTCACCACCGGCGTGCCGTCGAAGACGAACTGGTGGGTGGGCGTGGCGACCGCCTTCATCATGCTGAACGCGGCCGGCGGCAACATCGCCCACAGCTCGGTGCCACCGGCGATCGTGTTGCCCGACTTGTTCTTCCAGTCGTCGAGGTTGAACGCGTGCAGCAGGCCGTCGTTGGTGGCGACGAACACCACGCCCGGACGCCCCGAGGCACCGTCGTAGTGGCCCCAGTAGCCGCCCGTCTTGGTGCCGTCGATCAGGTTCAAGTAGAACCCGCGCAGCTGCGGATCGAACGTGGAGAGCAGGTCGCTGCCGGGGAAGATCGGCGGGATCACGGCCGGGTTGGAGTGGTAGATGTCACCCAGCTTGTGCGTCGCGCGATAGGTGCCGTTGGTCCCGCGCACGAACGAGACGATGTTGTCGCGGGTGGCCGCGGTGAGATCGAAGTAGCCGACCGGCATCGTGGCGTCGAAGCTCACCGGCGTGGTGCTGACGGTATCGACGGTCTCCTGCAGCGCGTCCTTCGCCAGCTCGACCTCGGTCAGCAAGCCGAAGTTGGAGCCGTCCGGCTTGAGCACGTTGGTCTTGTTGGTGATGAACGACGTCGGGCTGCGGTTGAGCACGGTGCCGCGCGTGTTCAGCAGGCCCGGCTTGACGGTGTAGATGGTGCGCGAGGTGGCGCTCTGGGCGTTGAGCGTGTCGTGGAAGATGTCGCCCTTCTCGTACTTGAGCTCCTGCGGCTCGGCCGCGCCGTTGTTGCACTCGATGCGCTGGCGCCAGAGCTTGCCCTCCCAGGGCGTGTCCGAGGTGGCCGCGACCTTGAAGCCCGCGCTGATCTGGAACTGCTTGCCGCCCGCGAGCTGGATCGCGCGGCCCGTGTTGATCACCACCGGCACCGAGCGCGAGGTCGAGTTCGGCGACGTCTTCGACAGGATGCTGTCGAGGTTGCTGCGCAGCTGGGTGACGTTGTTCGCGCGGTAGGCCGAGCTGGTGCCCGCGGCGACCGCGATGTTGTCGAGTGCCGCCAGCGCCACGGTGTCGTTGACGTTGAACGCCACCACCCACAGCGCGGCCAGCTTGTCGTTGCCGATCAGCTTGCCGGCGAGGCTCACCTCGGTGTCGTACGGGCACTGGCAGGCCTTGACGCCGTTGTAGGTCGCGCAGGTGGCCACGCTGGCGGCGTCGGTCGCGTCGCAGCGGAAGCTGCCGCCGCGGAACATCGCGTCCGGCGCGCCATCCGTGAGCAGGATCGCGTAGCGCTCGCGGCAGTCGTAGAACGGGTCGTTGCTGTTGATGTCCGTGTCGTTGGCCAGGTAATAACGCAGGTCGTCGAGCATGGCGGCGATCGGCGTGCCGGCGTAGGGGCGCACCTGGAGCAGCGCGGTCTGAATGCTGTCGTTCACGCTGGTGACCGAGGTCTGGTCGTCGGCCAGGCCGACCGAGATCAGCGAGCCGGCCGTGCTGCCCTTGCCGCGCGCACCGGCGTTCACGCCGTAGTAGTCGAGACAGCCCGGGAACGAGAGCGGCTTCCAGCCGTAGCCGCTGATCGGCGTGTTGCCGGCCGTGTTCGGGACCGCCTGCGCATCCGGATACGAATACTGCCCGGGCTGGCCGAGGATGTTCGTCTTCACGCTGCTGTAGTTGGCGTACGGAACCAGCGTGGCGCCGTTGACCGTGGTCGACACGCCGTCGAAGGTCATCAGGCCGAACTTCAGGCGCGCCCTGTACGAGTCGAGCACGCCGTCCTGAGCCTGCGTCGCCGGCAGCAAGAAGGCTGGCGCCGTGGTGGTGAACTCGAAGTGCGGCAGGAAGTAAGACACGTCGTACTGGCCGACGTAGGTGCTGCGCTCGCGACGGCTGCACTTGTAGTCGCTGAACGTGCCGGTCAGCGCCTCCAGGGTGATCGCCCAGCGGTTGCGCTCGTCGGACGTGCTGTTGTTGCACGCCGGCAGACAGTCGACGCAGCTGGTGGTGTCCGGCTTGCGCTCCATCGAGCCCGAGGTGTCGACCATCAGCATCATCGCAGGGCGAATCCACTGTGTGTCTTTCAGCTGGGCTTGTGCAGCCAGGGGTACCAGGGCGCTAGCAGCCAGCGCGACGAGGGGATACAGCTTCGAACGTCGCATGAGGTCTCCTAGTTCTGGAGGTCGATGTAGGCACGCGTGGCACTGATCGTGGAGTGGGGCGCGCGCAGCTCGTTGCTGTTCGTCACCGCCACGTCGTCCGCGACTCCGTCACCATCCGCGTCGTAGTCGAGCGTGCCGTACGTCGACATCACCAGGCGGTACTTCTTGTTCAGGTTGGTCTGCACGTTGCCGCCCGTCTCGTTCATGTCCCACTTCTCCATCACGGTCAGGAACGCGGGCGCCCACGCGCCCGCCGCGCCGGCCTTGGTGGGATCCGAGGAGTCGATGCCGGAGATCACCGTGTCGTTGGCCAACAGCGGGTTCTTGAACGCGGGCCCCACCATGTCGGTGCGGTCGAGCCTGATCACTTGCTCCGAGCCCCAGCTCGGCAGCGCGAAGGTCTGACGCGTGGTGCCATCGAGCCCGCCTGCCGCGTGCTTGGAGTTGGTGCAGCCGTCGCCGGACACGTTGAGGCAGTAGGCGATCGAGCCGTTGGTCGCGGCTTCGGACACGAACTTGGCGCGCATGGACTGGTGCAGCGCGCCGGCCGCGCGCACCTCGTACTGCGTGCTCGACAGCGAGTACACCGCGGTGGTGGTCGCCATCAGCAACACGAACAACACGATCAGCAGCGCGGCGCCTTGTTGGCGTGCGCGCTTGCGAGCTCGGAGCTTGTGCGGGTGCTGTCTCATAGGTTGTGCAGGAAGATCTCGGCGCGCAGCGTGCGCACGCGCGCCTGGAGGGCGGTCAGGCCGGTGAAGTCGGGATCGACGACGTTGAAGGTGAGCAGCGGGTCGCCGAGGAAGCCGGTCGCCGGCATACGACGCGTGCCGCCGACTGGACCGAGCCGCGGGTCGACCTCGGACGAGCGTGCGGACACGGTCACGATCAGCGAGCGGAAGTTCTGCGGCGCCACGTTCACCGCGGCGAGCTCCGCGGGTGTGATGGCGTAGTTCCAGGTCGGGCGCGCGGTCTGCGTGAGCTGCGTGTTGTGCACCGCCGAGATGCCGAACTCGACCGCGTAATCGAGCACGATGCGCGCGGTGTTCGCGAGCGTGGCGAACCGAACCGCGTTGGCCACGCTGAGGGCAGTCGCATCCTGCGGCCGCACCGCGCCGGTATTCTCTTCGCGCCGAACGAGCAACATACGCCGCGAGCCGGGCAAGGCCGTGTTGGCGCGCAGGCGTGCGAACTCCGGGTTCAAGTCCGACTCCAGGCCGTAGTGCAGGCGCGAGACGGGGGCGACCGCGGTCCAGGCCGTGGGCTCGACGCACAGCGGCAGCGCCGCCGTCAGCGGGATCGAGGGCTGCGTGCCCGCGGCCCAGGTGCCGCCGCCGG
>DASUME010000597.1:0-2255 GCA_036277895.1 Polyangiales bacterium | reverse complement strand
AATCGACGCAAACGCAACCATCCAATCGACGCAAACGCAACCAGTTTGTTGCGATGGCTACACTGTCGTGAACGAGCTGGCCCGCGTACGGCGCATTGGCGTCATCAATCTGGAGAATGACAATTCGCGAAACGATTCATTGGCTCGATATGGGCCGGTGGTGCAGCTTCGGGGCATGCAGAGCTGGAATGCGGGGGACTACGTTCGCAATGCTTCGTTCGTGCCGGCGTTCGGCGAGGCGCTGTTGGGGCTGGTGACGCGAGAGCCGCCGGGGCGGGTGCTCGACCTCGGGTGTGGGGATGGGGCGCTGACGGTGCAGCTGGTGGAGCGCGGGTACGAGGTGGTGGCGGTCGATGCCAGCGCCTCGATGGTCGACGCCGCCAGGGCGCGCGGCCTCGATGCGCACGTCGTCGATGGGCACGCGCTGACGCAGCGCGACTTCGACGTGGTGTTCAGCAATGCGGCGCTGCACTGGATGACGCGGCCCGACGAGGTGATCGCGGGGATCCACCGCGCGCTGCGGCCGGGCGGCGAGCTGGTGGCGGAGCTTGGCGGTGCCGGCAACGTGGCCACCGTGGTAGACGCGATGGTCAGCGAGCTGGCCGCACGTGGGATCACGGCGCCGCAGCCCTGGTACTTCCCGAGCGTGGGCGAGTACGCCAGCAAGCTGGAGCACGCGGGTTTTCGCGTGGAGTTCGCGGCCCACTTCGATCGCCCCACGCCACTGCCGGAGGACGTGCTCGACTGGATCGCGACGTTCGGCGAACGTTTTACAAACGCACTCCCGAGCGCTGAGCGAGCCGCGTTCCTGCGCGACGTGCGCGCTCGGCTCAGTCCCTTACGCCAGGGCGAGCAGTGGATTCTCGACTACGTCAGGCTGCGCGTGCGCGCTCGCAAGCGCTAAGCTGCCGACTCACAGGAGCTGGCGCAATGCCTTTTGTCCGCATTTCGGTCGTCGAGGGTGGTGCTTCGCGCTTCAAGGCGCAGATCTCGGAGGCGGTGCACACCGCGCTGGTCGAGAAGTTCAACGTGCCGTCGGACGACCGCTTCCAGGCGATCAGCGTGCACGGGCCGGATGAGCTGATCTATCCTCCCGCGTACCTCGGCATCGTGCACTCGAAGTCGATCGTGATCATCCAGGTCACGTGCAACGCCGGGCGCACGCTCGAGCTGAAGAAGGCGCTGTACGCGCGCATCGCGGAGCTGATCGCGAGCACCACCGAGGTCGGCAAGAACGACGTCATCATCAGCCTGGTCGAGGTGCAGAAGGAAGACTGGTCGTTCGGCAATGGAGCCGCCTCCTACGCCTGAGCTATAGTCCGCCCTCGAGAGATGTCTTCGTACCTGGGCGCGCTGGGTGCCTTCACGGCTTCGATCACCTGGGCCTTCGCGTCCACACGCTATTCCGCCGTGGCCAAGCAGCGCGGCGCCGTGTTGGTGGGCGTCGTACGCGCGCTCACGGCGAGCTTGCTGTGGCTCACCTTGCTGGCGTTCAACGACGGGCTCGGCTCGCTGGCACAGATCACGGGCGTGCAGGCGCTGACGTTGATCGGCTCGATCGTGTGCTCGTACGCGCTGGGCGATCGCGTGTTCTTCGCGGCCTCGGCGCAGATCGGCGTGCCCTCGGCGCTCGCGATCGCGACCATCTACCCGCTGTGGGCCGCGCTGTTCGGGACCTTCGTGCGCGGGGAGCCGCTCGGGCTGCGGCGCATCGTGGGCATCGCGTGTTGCCTGGCGGGCGTGTCGGCGGTGTTGTGGATGAGCCGGGGCCCCACCCTGCAGCGAACCGGCTCGCTCTGGCTCGGCGGCGCGCTCGCGCTGCTGACCTCGCTGTTCTGGGCCGGCAACGCGGTGCTGCTCAAGCAGGGCACCGACGGCCTGAGCGTCTTTCAGGCGAACGGCTTTCGCTACAGCGTGGGCGTGTTCCTGCTGCTGGCGCAGTGGCGCCCGAGCCAGCACAAGGTCGCGCCGCGGCAGCTGTTGCGCGAGATGCGCGTGCCGCTCACGCTCGACACCGGCATCGGCTCGATGTGCTTCGTGTACGGCATCGCCCACACCGACCTGGCGCTCGGCGCGACGCTGTCCTCGCTCTCGCCCTTGGTAGCGCTGCCAGTGGCCGCAGTGATGCGCACCGAGCGCGTCACTGTCGGCAAGGCCGCCGCGGTGTGCCTCACGCTGGCCGGCGTGATCCTCCTAGTAACGACCGCCTAACCCCACCCCTGGTCGTTGACGTTGACGTTGACGGCGACGGCGAC
>DASUME010000596.1:0-10223 GCA_036277895.1 Polyangiales bacterium | reverse complement strand
GGCGTGGCCGCGCGCCGGGCCGAGGTGACCGAGAGCCACATCGACCCGCGCTCGCCTTACTTCGGGCGGCTCGTCCTGCGCGAAGGGGAGCAGCGGCGTGAGGTCCTGATCGGCCGCGGTACCTACCTCGACTCGCGCACCGGCGTGCGCATCGTCGACTGGCGCGACGCACCGGTCAGCCGCCTCTACTACCGCTACGAAGAAGGCGACGACTACGACGAAGAGTTCGGTGGCCGCGAGGTCACGGGCGAGGTGGTCACGCGCCGCTCGCTCGCCATCACGGACTCCGCGCTGCGCCGGATCGGCGCGCCGCAGGGCATCTTCGTGAAGAACTACGAAGGCAACTGGCTCACGGCCGACGAAGGCGCACGGCTGCAGGGCGGCCAGGGCTCCGCGCCGCGCCCCGAGCAGATGCGCGCGCCGTCCGGCCGCCTCGGCATCGGCGGCGACGGCCAGCGCCGCACCGACAAGTTCTTGCCCGAGATCGCGGCGATGATCGACCCGCGCCAGTTCGAGCTGATCACACGCCCGAGCTCCGGCCTGATCGTGATCCAGGGCGGCGCGGGCAGCGGCAAGACCACCATCGGCCTGCATCGCCTGGCGTACCTCGCGTACCAGGAGCCCAAGCGCTTCCGCAAAGACCGGATGCTGATCGTCGTCTTCAACAAGGCGCTCGCTCGCTACATCAGTAAGGTGCTGCCGGCGCTCGGCGTCGAGGGCGTGCCGGTGGTGATCTACGAACAGTGGGTCACCAAGCTGCGCCGCGATCACTTCCCGCTGCTCGCCAAGGAAGTCACCGAGGAGACGCCGCTCGCCGTCTCGCGCGTGAAGAAGAACCCGGCGATGCTCACGCTGATCAACAAGCGCGTGAGCGAGAACGCCCAGCGCGTGCTGAACACGCTGCGCAACGCGGCCAGCGCAGACGCCGACAAGGCGCTGCTCGAGCGCGCGTGGCAGGAGACCAGCAAGCAGGCGCTCGCGGTGCGGCTGGAGATGCTCTCGCGCTGGGCCTCCAGCGAGAAGTCGCTCGCGCAGCCGGTGCGCCGTGCGATCCAGGGCGCGGTGAGCCGCCACGCGCGCGGCGTCGCCGACGTGCTCTCCGCGTGGAGCGAGATGCTCACGGACTTGCCGCTGCTGCGCTCGGTATTCGCGGACCAGACCGAGGTCTCGGACAACGAGCTGCTCGAGGCGCACCAGTGGTGCGTGCGGCGCTGCCCGCAGGTCGCGCACGAATGGGAAGAGCACCTCGAGGAGGGCACGCGCCCCGACCAGGAAGCTCCCGAAGAAGCTGCTCCGCGCGAGCGCAACGACAGCGACCTCGACGGCGTCGAGCTGCCCGCCGGCTTGCGGCCAGGCTCGGACGAAGAGTTCGAGGAAGGCGACGACGAGCCGGCCCCCTCCGATCAGCCCACGCTCATCGATCACGAAGACGAGACGCTGCTCTTGCTCTTGCACCAGCGCCTGCGCGGTCCGTTGATGACGCCCAAGCAGCGCGAGGTGATCGAGTTCGAGCACATCCTGGTCGACGAGGCGCAAGACTTGAGTCCGGTCGAGCTGAGCGTGGTGATGAGCGTCACCACGCCGCAGCGCTCGATCACGCTGGCGGGTGACGTCGCGCAGCGCCTCCACATGGACAACGGCTTCCACGGCTGGTCCGACGTGCTCGGCCAGCTGGGGCTCGCGCACGTGGAGATCGAGCCGCTCAAGCTGAGCTACCGCTCCACGTACGAGATCATCGAGTTCGCGCACGAGGTGCTCGGGCCGCTGGCGCCCGAGGAGATGGGCAAGGCCACCCGTGGCGGCGCGCCGGTAGAGCTGTTCCGCTTCGCGCACTCGGGCGACGCGGTGGGCTTTTTGGCCGAGGCGCTGCGCGACCTCTCGCGCGCCGAGCCGCGCGCCTCGATCGCAGTGATCGCGCGCTACGCCGAGCAGGCGGACCTGTACTGCCGCGGCCTGATCAACGCCGAGGTGCCCAACGTGCGCCGCGTCGCCGAGCAAGACTTCCCGTTCAAGCCCGGCGTCGACGTCACGGACATCCGCCAGGTAAAGGGCCTGGAGTTCGACTACGTGGTGCTGGTCGAGGTCAACGCGGCCACGTTCCCCACCAGCGAAGAGGCGCGCCACCTGCTGCACATCGCGGCCACGCGCGCCGCGCACCAGCTCTGGCTGAGCTGCACCGGTGAGCCCTCCAAGCTGATCCCCACGCTGCTGCGAGAGCGTGGTTACTGAGGCGCTCGCGGCGGCCTTTGCAGCGCGACGAGCGCTCGGGCTGCCGGATGAACAGACGACCGCGTACCGGCTCGTGCACGCCGAGGGCGAGGGCGCGCTCACCGTCGATGTCTACGGCGAGTTCGCGGTCGCGAGCTTCTACGACGAGATCGACCCGGCGTGGCTCGACGCGCTCGCGCCGCACTTCGCGGGCGTGTACCTCAAACACCGGCCCAAGCAGGCGAACGACGTCGGCGAGCAGGAACGCGCCGAGCGCGCGCCCGCGCAGGCGGTGCGTGGACGCGATGCCTCTTCACCGTTGCTGGTCCTCGAGAACGGCGTGCCGTTCGAGGTGCGGCTCGGCGAGGGCTTCAGCACCGGCATCTTCCTCGATCAACGCGACAACCGCGCGCGCGTGATGGAACTGGCCGTGGGCAAGAGCGTGCTCAACCTGTTCGCCTACACGTGCGGCTTCGGGGTGGCGGCTGCGTTCGCTGGCGCCTCGCGCACGGTGAACATCGACGTGGCCAAGAACGTGCTGGAGCGTGGGCGGCTGAACTATGCGCTGTCTCACCTGGAGGGTGAGTTCCTCGCGCGCGACGTGTTCGAGACGCTGCCCAAGCTGCATCGGCGCGGCGAGCGCTTCGACCTCGTCGTTCTCGATCCGCCGAGCTACGCTTCCACCAAGCGGGGCCGCTTCAGCGTCGAGCGCGACTATCCAGCGCTCGCGCAGATCGCTCTCGACCTGTTGGCAGACCAGGGCACGCTGCTCGCCTGCTTGAACCACCACAAGCTGACCGAGCGTGATCTCGAGACCGCGCTTCGCAGCGCTGCCAGCCGTGCTGGACGCACGATTCGGGGGCTCGACTTCGCTCCGGTTCCAGCCGATCACACCCCGGCACGCGGTCGCCAGCCTCACCTAAAAAGTGCGTGGATACGCAGTTAGCCGGAGCTTTTTCGTTTGCCACGCTTGCAGCGCTGAATAGAATCGCTACATCGGCTTGCAGGAGCCCCCTCTAGGTTGCCGCCTTTCTGCCGCGCAGTGTGCGGTCGACCCGTCCGCGGTGGTGTAGATACCAGGGGTTTCCGAGCACCGGCTCTCTTTCAATCCGTGCGTGCACGCTGTCGCGCGGTCGCCGTTTCAGTCTGAGGGGACAGGGATCCCGCCGCGCGCTTCGGCGTGAAGGCTAGGCCCAGGAAGACCATGGCCGAAAGTCCGCTGATCGATACGAAGAACGATCTCACCATCGCCCAGCACGTCGCGAAGCTGTCAGACCGCGCGATCCAGCGAATCACCGGCGGAAATGCCTTCCTGAGAGGGAGGCTCTACGCGCGGCGCAACGCGGTCGTCGACCTTACAGCGAACGGCACCACGGCGAGCGCGAAGATCTTGGTGCGTGCGGACCAGCCGTACGAGACGCAGCTCGGCCTCACCAGCGAAGGGCAGATCATCTCGCACTGCTCGTGTCCGGCGTGGCGAGGTCCCACCGGGCACTGCAAGCACGTGGCCGCAGTGCTGGTCGCGCTGCGCGATCGCGAGCGGCCGCCGCGTCCGAAGTCGGAAGAGGGCGGCTCGATCCCGCCGCCGCCGCCGGGTGCGCCGCCCGCGACCCGGCCGTCCGCACCGGCCCAGGCACAGGGCGCCACGGTCTCGATGGTGCGCGAGCCGAGCGTCACCAAGCTGAGCGCCCCTGCCAACGGCACGGCCTCGGTCAGCTCGCTGGATGCGAACGGAAAACGCCGCCGCTCACGCCGCCGCAGGCGCGCGGGCGAGGGGGGGGCGGCCACTCCCCAGCTGGAGATCGTGCAGAACGTCGCGGGCCCTGCCGTACGCGCCAGCAACGAGACGCGCGGCAGCCTCGAAGCCTGGCTTCCCCCGCAGATCACCCGCCCGGTCGACCTCGAATTCCGGCTCGTGGTTCGCCCCGCTTCGATCGCCGTCACTACCGTGCTCGCGGGCACGCGGCAGGCGGTCGCACTCAATGACGCGCTGGCCGCCTTCAACGGCATCAGCACCAGCCTGCGTCCGCTGATCCGCGACCTCGCGCGCCACACCACGCGCAGCGCGCCGGCCACGGCTGAAGTGCGCGGCGAAGACGCCGCGGAGATCCTCACCCGCCTCAAGGGCCGCCGCGTGCTGCTGGAGCCGGCCTCGATGGAGCTGCGCTTCACGGACGAGGCGCTGCGCCCGAAGATCGAGCTCGACTCGGCGAACGGCAATGCCGTGCGCATCCGTGTCGTGTTCGAGCTGCCGTCGGGCAATCGCCGCTTCCCGCTCTCGAGTGGCGCCTGGTTCGAGGGCACACCCGGCTGGTACGTGGACACCACCGAAGGCGTCGCACGCCCGGTCGCGGAGAACGTCACGCCCGCGTGGCTGCAGCGGCTCTACCGCTCGCCCGCGCTGGTGCATCCGATCCAGGACCTGCCCCACGTGCTGACGGACTTCCTTCCGCGCGTGGCGGGCTCGCTGAGCGCCGCGCTGCCGGACATCGACTCGGTGGCCGACGTGATCGACGTGGCGCCGCGCTTCGCGCTGCGTGCGGTCGGCGATCTGGTCGAGGCGCGCGCCAAGATCGGCGTCAGCTACCGCGATCACAACTTCGAGGTGCCGCCACGCGATCTGCCGCCGCCGCTCTCGTTCGTGACTTCCAGCGGTGCCCAGGGCCGCCCGAGCGTGGTGCGGCGCGAGGTGGGCCTGGAGATGGCCGCCGTGCAGGAGCTGCTCAACCACGGCTTCGAGGTCGATCAGGAGAACAAGACCGACCTGGTCGTGCGCGGCGAGAAGGCGATCAAGTTCTGGACGCAGGGCATCAGCACGCTGCCCGAGACCTGGGACCGCTTCATCCCGAACGACCTCGCGGGCGTCGAGGTGCGCAAGAGCCCCGTGCAGGCGCGCATGCGCGTGTCGAGCGGCGTCGAGTGGCTGAACCTGGACATGATGTTCGCGTCCGAGGGCGTGGCCGTCAGCGAGGACGAGCTGCGCTTGTGCCTGGCCGAGGGCAAGAAGCTGGTGCGCCTCGAAGACGGGACCTACGCGCCGATCAAGACCGATGACGTGGGCTCGGTGCTGGAGCGCATGGCGGAGATCTTCGCCGGCGTGGGCGACGACAAGCACGTGCCGCTCTCGCAAGCCGGGCGCGTGCAAGAGCTGATGCGCATGGTCTCCGACCAGAACGTGCACGCCAGCGTGAAGAGCATCTTCGGCAAGCTGGAGGACCTCGGCGAGGTCGAGAGCATCGCCAAGCCGCGCTCGCTGCGCGCCTCGCTGCGCCCGTACCAGAAAGACGGCTTCAGCTGGCTCGTCTTCCTGCACAACCTCGGCACCGGCGGCATCCTCGCGGACGACATGGGTCTCGGTAAGACCCTGCAGGCGATCGCGCTGTTGCTCTGGGTGAAGGGCAAGCAGGGGCCGGGCTTGAACCTGGTCGTCGCGCCCACCTCGGTGGTGCAGAACTGGGCGCGCGAGATCGAGAAGTTCGCGCCCGTGTTCAAGACCGTGCTCTGGCAGGGGCCAGACCGTCACGACCAGAAGGAAGAGCTCGAAGACGCCGACGTCATGATCACCAGCTATGCGCTGCTGCGTCGCGACGAGGAGTTCTTGCAGACGCTCAACCTGCGCTACGTGATCCTGGACGAGGCCCAGCACATCAAGAACCCGATGAGTGCTACCGCACGTGCGGCGAAGCGGCTCAAGGGTGAGCGCCGGCTCGCGATGACCGGCACGCCGATCGAGAACCGACTCAGCGAGATCTGGTCGATCTTCGACTACGTGTCGCCCGGCCTGCTGAGCAGCCTGAGCAACTTCGAGGAGAAGTACGCGCGGCCGATCGAGCGCGGCGACGCGCCCACCGCGGTGCGCCTGCGCTCCACGATCCATCCGTTCGTCTTGCGTCGCACCAAGGCCGAGGTCGCCAAGGACCTGCCGGAGAAGATCATCCAGGAGATGGTCGTCCCGATGGCCGAGGAGCAGGGCAAGCTCTACAAGCAGATCCTTCGTCAGGTGCGCGAGAGCGTGCTCAGCGAGGTCGAGAAGCAGGGCATCCAGAAGAGCTCGATCCAGATCCTCGCGGCGCTCACGCGCTTGCGTCAGGTCGCGTGCGATCCGCGGCTGCTCGGGCTCGAGGGCAACTTCGAGGAAGAAAGCGGCAAGCTCAACGCGCTCAAGGAGATCGTCAGCGAGGCCGCCGCCGGTGGCCACAAGGTGCTGATCTTCAGCCAGTTCGTCTCGATGCTGAAGCTGATCCGCGAGGGCTTCGACGCCGACAAGATCAAGTACAGCTACCTCGACGGTTCCACCAAGAACCGCCAGGAGCTGGTCGACGAGTTCAACGCCGAGGAGTCGATCACGGTATTCCTGATCTCGCTCAAGGCGGGCGGCACCGGCTTGAACCTGACTGGCGCGGATACCGTGATCCACTTCGATCCCTGGTGGAACCCGGCGGTCGAAGACCAGGCCACGGACCGCGCGCACCGCATCGGCCAGACCAAGGTGGTGAACGTGTACCGCCTGATCGCGAAGTCGACGGTGGAGGAGAAGATCCTCCAGCTGAGCGACAAGAAGCGCGAGCTGGTGGCGAACGTGCTGTCCACGGAGGACGTGGGCCTCAAGGGCATGACGAAGCAGGACGTCGAGAACCTGTTCGCGGACTGAATGTACGCTTGCGCTCCGCGGGTGAGGACTTCCGCGCCCAACCGAGGCGCGCGATGATCGCGGCGTGCGGCTCGATCCATCCCGCTTCCCGCTGATCGTCGTGCGCTGGGACGGTCCGGTCACCGACGAGGTGCTGGAGACGTTCATCCGCGACTGCAACGCGCTGGCGGACCGCGCGGTCAGCGAGCGCTGTCACTACGTGATCGTCAGCATCGGCGACTCGGACTTCGGGCCCAAGCAGCGCAAGCGCATGGCCGCCTGGATGGACGCGCACCCCGACTACCGCGCGCGCTGGGACCTCGGCAACCACATCGTGGTGCACGGAGCGGCCGCGCGCGGCGCGCTGACGGCCATCAAGTGGCTGTCGCCGCGGCTGTCCAAGGTCTTCATGCACCCGGACGAGGCAGCCGCCTTGAAGGCCGCCCAGGCGAGCCTCGCGCAAGCCAACACCAAGCGCGCCGGCTAGCGCGTCTCCAGGCCGTGGTCGCGGCGGAACTCGTGGCACTGCCAGGAGCCCTTCTCGAACTCGCGGCAGGTGGTGCCGCGATCTTCGTAGATCTGGCAGGCGTGCGGGCTCAGCGGGGTGCCGAGATGTACGCAGGCGCCCTGCTCGGTGTACGCGAACGCGCGCTCGCCGAAGTGCCCGTCGACCAGCTGCGCGACCAGGTCGTGGCGGCCAATCCGGCGCCATCGCACCAGATCTTCGGCGGGGACCAGGATGCGGCCGTCGCTCGCTTCGCGGCAGCACACCCCGCACGCGAGGCAGTCGAGCTCTTCGTGGACCATCGAAGGCCGCAGGGTGACTCCGCGCGCGAACTGCGTCGAGCCCACCCAGCCGTGCTAACGCGAATCCATGGTGCTCCTCCATCTCGTCGACGCCTTCGCCGAACGGCCCTTCACGGGCAACCCCGCCGCCGTGTGCCTGCTCGATCGCGACAAGACCGACGAGTGGATGCAGAACCTCGCCTTCGAGCTCGGCTACTCGGAGACCGCGTTCGTGACCCGGCGCGACAACATGTGGCAGCTGCGCTGGTTTTCCCCCTCCAGCGAGGTGCGCCTGTGCGGCCACGCGACGCTCGCGAGCGCGCACGTGTTGTGGAGCCTCGGGCGCGCGCAGGGCCCGATCGAGTTCGCCACGCTCAGCGGCGTGCTCAAGTGCGAGCGCGACGCGCGCGGGATCGCGATCGACCTGCCGTGCAGCAAGCTCGAGGACGCGCCGCCGCCGGTGGGGTTCTTGTCGGCGCTCGGCGTACGTCCGCTGGCGCTCAAGCGCACCGACCAGGACGACTACGTCGCCGAGCTGGAGAGCGAGGACGCGGTCGCCAAGCTCGCGCCCGACCTCGCCGCGCTCGCGCAGGTGAAGGCGCGCGGCATCTGCGTTACTTCGCGTGCGAAGGATCCCGAGCTCGACTTCGTGTCGCGCTTCTTCGCACCGGCGTTCGGCATCCCGGAGGATCCCGTCACCGGCTCGGCCCACTGCGCGCTGGCACCGCTGTGGGCAGCGCGGCTCGGCAAGACCAAGCTACGCGCGCGTCAGCTGTCGCGTCGCGGCGGCGTGCTCGACGTGGAGCTCGTCGGCGATCGGGTACGCCTGGCGGGCCGCGCAGTCACCGTGTTCACCGGCGCGCTCACCGTCTAAGTAATGTTCTCCACGTTTCGCGCTGGCTGAACGGCCGCGGACGGGGTCGCATGTGTCGTTGTATGCCGACGCTTTCATTACAATAACGTCTCGACACGTGACGCCTGCGCCGAGCGTCGGCTAGGCTGCCCACGTGGTTCGATGCGCCTCTCCAAGCGCCTTCTCATCTCGCACGGCATTGCTCCGATCGTCCTGACGTTGGCGCTCGCGCTCGCGTTGACGGCACTGCTGCGCGTCGGTCTCGTGTTGTCGAAGCTCGACGAGCGCGAGCTCGACACGCTGCACAAGGAAGGCGAGCTGCACACCGCCGCGTGGCAGCTCGACGTCGCGATGCGCCACGCCCTGATCTCGTGTGCGAAGGGCGAGCCCAACCGTGAGATCCGACGTGCCGTCGGCGAGCGGTTGGACACGCTACGCGCGCTGGCCACGCACGAGATGCGCTTCCCTGCGCCGATGCGCGAGGTGGTGCACGGCTACCTGAACGCCGCCGAAGAGTCGCTGTCGAGCGACACCTGCGAGACGCTGCACGCGAGCGCCATGCAGGTGCGGCGCGCGAACCTCGACGAGCAGCTGACCGATCTGTGGGTCGACAGACTTGGTGATCTGCATCGCGCCGTGACGGAGCAGGAGAGCGAGGCGCGAAGAATAGCGCTCTCTGCGCTCGGGCTTGGAATCCCGCTGGCCATTGCGTCGTTCATCCTCGCGATGTGGATCGCTCGGAGGCTCGCGCGCGTGTTGGAGGAACCCCTCCAGACGCTCGCGCGCGCGGCCCAGCGTGTCGGGCGCGGCGACTTCACCACGCCTGCGAACGTGGTGTCGGGTCCGCCCGAGATCCTCGCGTTGGCGCAGGACATCGACAAGATGCGCCTGGAGCTGCAGCAGCTGGAGGCGCTCAAGCAGGGCTTCTTGGCGTCGGTCTCGCACGAGCTGCGCACGCCGCTGTCGAAGATCCGCGAGGGCCTGGCGCTGCTCGGAGACGGCACGCTCGGGCAGCTCGACGACAAGAAGCTACGCGTGGTGCAGATCGCACGTGCCGCCTGCGAGCGCGAGATCCGCATGGTCACCACGCTGCTCGATCTTTCGCGGTTACGCGCGGGCTCGCCGGTGCGACTGAAGGAGAGCACGTCGATCGATGGACTGCTGTATGCGGCGATCGACGGCGAGCGCGGCGAGGCGCAGCAGCGCGGCGTCCAGATCGAGCTGATCGCGGAGGGCGAGGCCGGGCAGTGCCGGCTCGACGGCGCGCTGATGGAGCGCGCGATCGCGAACCTGGTGCGCAACGCGGTCGCGGTCTCGGCGCGCGGGCAGACGGTCACCGTGCAGCGCACGATCGAGACCACGCCCGCCAAGCCGCAGGTGCGCGTGCTGGTGCGCGACCAAGGACCGGGCGTACCGCTCGACATCCGTAGCAAACTGTTCGATGCCTTCGTCACGCGACCGGTGCCCAACTCGGGCAAGTCGTTCGGCAGCGGCATCGGTCTCGCCCTGGCGCGCGAAGTAGCGCGTGCCCACGGCGGTGACCTGACGCTGCTCGATGACGCATCTCCGGGTGCGTCCTTCGAGCTACGCGTTCCAATCGAGGGTGTGATCAAGCGCAGCGATGCGGCGCCACGCTCTCTGGGCTTGGACTCGACACTCTAGCCGACGCGCGCGGTTTCTCCGCGCGCGAGCCAATAGTATGGAGACGTATGGACTTCCCCCGCTCAGCTGAACCCGCGCGCCCGC
>DASUME010000595.1:0-11981 GCA_036277895.1 Polyangiales bacterium | reverse complement strand
GCTTGGCGGCGGTCGCTTGATCCTTCTCGATCAGGCGGGCGAGCGCGTGCACGTCGACCTCGTCCTGGCGCGTGAGCTCGAGCATGCGCGTGGCCACCGCGGGCATCACCGGCGGATCGATGCGGTGGGTGCCGACGAAGTACGAGATGTCCTCGACCAGCGCGCTCACTTCTTGCTCGTCCTCTGGGCTGAGCGCGCTCGGCGGCGGCTGCTGCGCGGCGAGCTTGGCGAGGTAGCTGTCCTTGGTCGCCTTGCTCTCCGGCGTCGCCTTGGGCTTGGCGTTGACCGTGGGCGCGGCCACCCGCAGCGCCAGCCTGGGCTGCGGCTCGGCGCCGCCAAACATACGCGTCAGCCATGCGAACATCGCGAATTCCCCCGCTGAAACTGTATCAGAGGGGGAACCGGGTTTGGAACTAGGCCAGCGCTAGTGCCCGCTGCCGCTTGGATACAAGGTGGGGAGAAGAGGCATGATCGTGCTGATCGAGATCAAGACGATGATCACGATCTCCAGCAGCTCGAAGCGCCGGCTGGCCGCGCGGCTGGAGAGCTTCTCGTAGATACCGTCGAGCACGCGCAGCTTGCGCTCGATCGCGGCGTCCCACTGCGGCAAGTGGAAGCGCTCCGAAGCCACACGATAGAGCCGCGCGAGGTACTGGTCGCCGAGCAGCTTGAGCGCGTTGTCGACGCCCTCGAACAGCACAGCCGCGTCCGCCGTCAGCTGCGAGACGTGGCCCAGATCCGCCGCACGCGTACTGAACGAGGCCAGCCAACTGCGCTTGCGGGTCAGCACGGAGTACGCCTCGTCCACGCCGCGGTCGAGCTGCTCGTCGAGGTTGCGCAGCTCGAGCAGCTCCGCGATCGTCAACTCCAGCACGAGCAGCTCGTCCTCCATGTCGTGGCCGACCAGCAGCGCAGCGAACCAGTCGATCAGCACGACCTCGTCCTCGACGTACGCGCAGCGCATGTTCAGCGCATCCGCGATCTCCTGCTCGGAGAGCTTGATCGGCTCGGCCCGCAGGATGCTGGCCGAGGTGGCCGCATGCGTGGACCAGAGCTGGCTGACCGGCTCCTGGTCCGGCAGCTGCAGCTCGAACGCGACGTAGTCCTCCATGCGCGCGCCGAGCAGCGGCTTGTCGACCGCCGGCTCGATCGCTTGCAGCAGCGCGGCCGCGCGCTTGCGAGCATCTTGCAGGAGGTCCTGGTTGTCCCACAGCAGGTCGCTGAGCCCGACCAGATCCGCGTACGCGCAGTCGAGCGCGATCTCGTACTTGAAGGTGGCTGCGCCGAACTCCCAGAGCACCACCTCGACCGGCCCGTGGCTGCGAAATTGGCCCACTTCGACCGGAAAACCGCTCTGCGCGACGCGCGTGGAGTGGCGCTGCAGCTGCTGCGCCTCCGGCGCACGGCGCGGCTTCTTGAAGTTTTGCTGGATCTGGTCGGCGGCGAGGATCTGCTCCGCGCGCGCGAGGTCGATCGCGAAGCCGATGTCGATGGCAAGGTAAACGTGGCAGGTCCCGCGTACGCGCACGCGGCCACCTTACTACATCCCGCACACGGCTCACGGATCCGGCGCAGGAACACCTGACGCCGGTGTCAGCCGTCCGCGTCGCGTGACGATGTCGTGACGACGGCTCGCATTTTGCTGGCCAACCAGCCATGGGCGCCCTACACAACGTCGCCCCGGTTTTTCCCCCGGCAGTATGAGGTCGATGTGAGCGAGCACGACGACGAGGCGGTGCCCGGTTGGACCCCGCAAAAGAGCGCGGACATCTACCAGATCCGTGGCTGGGGAGAACCTTACTTCTCGGTCAGCGAGCGCGGCACGGTCGAGGTCACGCCAGACCCGGAGAAGCCGCACCGCAAGATCGACCTGTACGAGCTGGTGCACGACCTCGAAGCGCGCGGCCTCGACATGCCCTTGCTGATCCGCTTCAGCGATGTGCTGAAGGACCGCATCAAGCGCCTGAACGAGTGCTTCGGCCGCGCGATCAAGGACTATGACTACCAGGGCGTCTACCGCGGCGTGTTCCCGGTCAAGGTCAACCAGCAGAAGCACCTGATCGACGAGGTCGTCGAGTTCGGGGCGCCGTACCACTACGGGCTGGAGGCAGGCAGCAAGCCGGAGCTCCTGATCGCGTTGTCCGCGCTCAACGATCCGAACGGCCTGATCGTATGCAACGGCTACAAGGACTCGAAATACATCGAGACCGCGCTGCTGGCGCAGCGCTTCGGCAAGACCGTGATCGTGGTGCTGGAGCGCATCGAGGAGCTCGACTTCGCGCTGCAGGCCGCCGAGCGCACGGGCATCCGGCCCACGCTCGGCGTGCGCGCCAAGCTGAGCTCGCGCGGCATCGGGCGGTGGAAGAACTCGGCCGGTGACCGCGCCAAGTTCGGCCTCACGATCAGCGAGATCGTCGAGGTCGTCGACCGGCTCGGCGCGCGCGACATGCTCGACTGCGTGCAGCTCCTGCACTTCCACATCGGCAGCCAGATCTCGAGCATCAACCCGATCAAGAACGCGATGCAGGAAGCTGCGAACTTGTACACCGAGCTCGCGAAGCTCGGCGCGGGCATGAAGTACCTGGACGTGGGCGGCGGCCTGGCGGTCGACTACGACGGCTCGAAGACCGACTTCCACGCCAGCAAGAACTACAACATTCAGGAGTACGCGAACGACGTGGTGGCGGCGACCCAGGAGGCCTGCACCAAGGCCGGCGTCGCCTGTCCGACCATCATCAGCGAGTCCGGCCGCGCGATCGCCGCGCACCAGTCGGTGCTGGTGTTCGAGGTGGTTGGCACCTCCGAGGTGCGCTTCGGGGAGCCGACGGATCCCGGGCCGAACGCGGGGCGCGTGCTGCGTCAGCTGTACGAGACGTACAGCGGCGTGCAGCCGAAGAACCTGCAGGAGGCCTACCACGACGCGCAGCAGAGCAAGGACGAGGCGGAGAGCCTGTTCAAGCTGGGCTACCTCGGCCTGCGCGAGCGCGCGGTCGCCGAGCGGCTCTACTGGGCGTGCTGCGAGCGCATCTCCAGCCAGGCCAAGCGCCTCAAGCGCGTGCCGGAGGAAGTCACCGAGCTCAACCAGAGCATGGCGGCGATCTACTACGGCAACTTCAGCGTGTTCCAGTCCGTGCCGGACAGCTGGGCGATCGATCAGCTGTTCCCGATCATGCCGATCCATCGGCTCGACGAGGAGCCCACGGAGCGCTGCGTGATCGCCGATCTGACCTGCGACAGCGACGGCAAGATCGACCGCTTCATCGACGTCGAAGACATCAAGAGCGTGCTCGAGGTTCACGCCGTCACGCCCGACAAGCCGTACATGATGGGCGTGTTCCTGAACGGCGCGTACCAGGAGATCCTCGGCGACCTGCACAATTTGTTCGGCGACACCAACGCCGTGCACGTGCGGCTCGACGACGAGAACGACTACGAGGTCAGCCACGTGGTCAAGGGCGACACCATCAACGAGGTGCTCGACTACGTCGAGTACGAGCCGAGCGTGATGGTCGAGCGCGTGCGCCTGCAGGCCGAGCGCGCCAAGCGCGAGGGCCGCATCACCGTGGACCAGGTGAAGCTGTTGCTCCGCCACTACGAAGACAGCTTGGCGAGCTACACCTACCTGACCGATGATTGAGCGCGAAGCGGAGCCCCGAGGTACTACCGTGAGCGCAGCGAACCTCGCGGTGCGGTAGGGAGCGCCGAAGGCGCTGCGGAGAGGGGGGCCCCGTGCCCTCCCCGTGCAGACTTAAGGAGATCCTGGAAATGTCGCGGATTGTGGCGAAGTTTGGTGGCTCCAGCCTGGCGGAGGCCAAGCAGTTCAAGAAGGTGCGCGCGATCATCGAGGCCGACGCGCGGCGCAGCATCATCGTCCCGTCCGCGCCCGGCAAGCGCGTGTCCAGCGACGCCAAGCTGACCGACCTGCTCTACCTGTGCCAGAGCAGCGCCGCGCTCGGCAGCGACTTCAGGGCACCCTTCGGCGTGATCCGCGACCGCTTCCTCGAGATCGAGAAGGACCTCGGCCTGCCGCCCAGGATGGCCGCGCACCTCGACACGCTGCACCAGCAGCTCAGCAAGGGCGTCACCAAGGACTACGTCGCCTCGCGCGGCGAGTACCTGAACGGCCTGCTGCTCGCAGCGTACCTCGACGCGGTGTTCATCGACCCGCAGGAGTGCGTGATCCTCACCCACAACGGCGGCATCGACCCGGAGACGTACAAGCTGCTCGGCGAGCGCCTGAGCGACACCAAGAAGCGCTACGTGGTGCCCGGCTTCTTCGGCCGCGATCACAAGGGCCAGGTGAAGACCTTCTCGCGCGGCGGCTCGGACATCTCCGGCGCGATCGCCGCACGCGCGGCCAAGGCCGAGCTGTACGAGAACTGGACCGACGTCTCGGGTCTGTTGATGACGGACCCGCGCATCGTGGCGCACGCCAAGCCGATGGAAGAGGTCACCTACGCGGAGATCCGCGAGCTCTCGTACATGGGCGCCTCGGTGCTGCACGACGAAGCCATCTCGCCGGTGCGCGAGGTCGGCATCCCGATCCAGATCCGCAACACCAACGCGCCCGAGCACCCCGGCACCAAGATCGTCAACAAGCTCAGCGCCGAGATCGAGAAGAACACCGAGATCGCCGGCATCGCGGGCAAGCGCGCGTTCTCGATGATCTCGCTCGAGAAGAGCCTGATGAACAAGGAGATCGGCTTCGCCTATCGCCTGTTGGGCATCCTCGAGCGCTACGGCGTCAGCTTCGAGCACTGCCCGTCGAGCATCGACAGCATCAGCGTGATCGTCGAGTCCTCACAGGTCGACGACAAGGTGGAGTCGATCCTCGACGAGATCCGCAAGTCGCTGCAGCCGGACAAGCTGGAGTTCGTGCCGCAGATCGCGCTGATCGCGATCGTAGGCGAGGGCATGGCGAAGACGATCGGCATCTCGGCCAAGGTGTTCATCGCCTTGCGCGATGCGCAGGTGAACGTGCGCCTGATCAACCAGGGCGCCTCCGAGCTGAACATCATCGTGGGTGTCGTGCCCGAGGACTACGAGAAGGCGCTGCGCGCGCTGTACGACGCGTTCGTCCGCACCTGAACCAGTCCCGGCTGGGATCCCTACCGAGCGGTTGTTACACTGGTCCCACTGTCTGGAGGAGGTGGGACCGTGGTTTCCTTGGCACATCTAGTGCAGCTGGCTGAGGAGTGGTGCCATTCCGCTCGATCAGTCGTCTCCCGTGGTGTGTCGAAAGTGATCAGCCGGGGCTATTTTGCCTCGTTCCGGTTGGCGCAGCTGGCCAGGCAGAGGCCGGCGTTGCGGGGCGCACGTGAGCCTCGTCGACGCGGCATCCAGCTCCCCGTCGCGGGATATCGGCTCGGGGATCATGCGCATCCAGCATGAGGTCGCCCAGGACGAGCTCGCGGAGTTCGCGGAGAACGCGCCGATCGGACTGCACTGGCTCGCCTCAGACGGCACGGTGCTGTGGGCCAACCGCTCCGATTACGGCTCGCTCGACTACGCGCGCGGCGAGTACGTGGGCCGCCCACTGCGCGACTTCCACGTCGACCCGCGGGTGGTGGATGAGCTGCTACGCCGCGTCGGCCTGGGCGAGGTGGTCCGGAACATGCCGGCCACGCTGCGCCGTCGGGACGGCTCGCCGCGGGAGGTGGTGATCACCGCCAGCGGACACTTCCGCAGCGACGGCCAGCTGCTGCACGCACGCTGCATCGTCCAGGAGGCCGCGGACCTGCGCCAGCCGCGGAGCGCGGATGACCGCGACCTGCTGCTGCGCGAGGAGCAGCGCGCACGCGAGCGGCTCGGGCTGCTGGCGCGTGCGAGTGACCTGCTCGCGCAGTCGTTCGAGTACGAGAACGGCCTGGCGGGGCTGACCGCGCTCGCCCTGCCGCTGCTCGGCGACTTCGGCTTCCTCGAGCTCGAGGAAGGCGAGCGCATCCTGCGCATCGCACGCGGCGAAGATCCGCGCGTGCAGACACTGGCGTGGAGCGCGCTGGAGCAGGTCGACGCCGAAGCGCTGCTGAGTGGCAAGCCCACTTTCCAGCCGCAGGTCGACCAGGCCTTCCTGCGCCGCGTGTCCGGCTCACCCGAGCAGCTCGCGGCGCTCCAGGAGCTCGGCATCGTCTCGTTGTTGTGTGTGCCGCTGATGTCGCAGCGACAGGCGCTCGGCACGCTCACGCTGTGCTTCGCGGGCTCGGGCCGGCACCACACCGAGCAAGACCTCGCGCTCGCTTCCGAGCTGGCCCGTCGCGCGGCCTCCGCGGTGATGAACGCGCGCCTGTTCAAGGAAGCGCGCGATGCGATCGGCGTGCGCGACGACTTCCTCTCCATGGCGGGCCACGAGCTGCGTACGCCGCTGACCGCGCTCCAGCTGCAGATCCTCTCGATCACGAAGCTGATGGGGCAAGAGGGGGCCGCGGAGAAGGTGGCGCAGCGTGCCGAGAAGGCCGGACGCAACGTGCTGCGGCTGAGCGCGTTGGTGAACGAGCTGCTCGACATCTCGCGCATCAGCGCCGGCCGGCTGCGCCTCGAGCGCACCACGATGGACCTCGGCGGCGCGCTGCGCGACGTGGTGCAGCGCCACGCGGAGGAGCTCACGCGCGCGGGCTGCGAGGCCGAGCTGCGCATCGTGGGCGACCTGAACGGCTCGTGGGATCGCACCCGCGTCGAGCAGATCGCCACCAACCTGCTGGCCAACGCGATGAAGTACGGCAAGGGTAAGCCGATCGAGCTCAGCGCCGAGCGCAGAGACGATCACGTGCTGCTGGTCGTGCGCGATCACGGCATCGGCATTCCCCCCGAAGATCAGAAGCGCGTGTTCCAGCGCTTCGAGCGCGCGGTCTCCGCGCGTCACTTCGGCGGTCTCGGCCTCGGCCTGTGGATCGCCCGCCAGCTGGTCGACGCGCACGGTGGCACGATCCGCGTGGAGAGCCAGAAAGACCAGGGCGCCACCTTCGAAGTCGAGCTGCCTATCGAGGAGCCCGGCGAGGTACAGGAGGTACCTGCGTGAAAGGCTCAGGACCCGTGCTGTTGGTCGAAGACGACCTCGACATCGCGGAAGCGATCTTGGACGTGCTGATGGACGAGGGCTACCAGGTCGCGCACGCGACCAACGGACTCGAGGCGCTCGATCTGTTGCGCACGGAGCCGATGCCCGCCGTGATCCTGCTCGACCTGATGATGCCGGGCATGGATGGCCCACACTTCCGCGAGGTGCAGCTCAGCGATCCAAAGCTCGCGGAGATCCCGGTCGTGGTGGTGTCGGCCGATCGCATGATCGAGCAGAAGGCACACGAGCTGGGCATCTCCGAGTTCGTGGCCAAGCCGCTACATCCGCAGCAGCTGGTCTCGATCGTCGAGCGCACTACGCACTGATCGCAATGGCCAGCGCGTCCGGCAGCACCGGCTTCACCAGGTGCACGTCGAAGCCGGCCGCCTTGGAGCGCTTGCGCTCCTCGTCGCCGCCGTAGCCGGTCAGCGCAATCAGCCGCAAGTTGTCGGGCAGTCCCGCCAGTGCGCGCAGCTTGGCAGCCAGTTGGTAACCGTCCATGTCGGGAAGGCCCACGTCGAGCACGCCCACGTCGGGCTTGAACTCGGCGGCTTTCTGCAGCGCAGAAGCCCCGTCGTGCGCCACCTCCACCGCGTAGCCGTGGTCGCCGAGCGTCTCCGCCAACAGCAACGCCGAATCTTCGTCATCCTCGACCACGAGGATGCGTTTTACGGTCATCCCAAACCTCCACAGGCTCCATACAGTCGCATGACGGGAGCGCAAAGCCTGAACTGCCCGCCGTAGCAAAATAGCTCGGGCCGGCCGGCCCTGGTTGCGCACCAGAACCGGCCGGCCCGTAGGGGCTATTCCTCAGCTCAGTGAGAGATCCGGGGGTCGCTCACGGCGCCGCGCAGGTCCTGTGTGGTCTCGCGCGCTTGGCGCTGCACGTCGCGAGCGGCCTCGCGCGCGGTCTCGCCTACATCGCGCGCCGTGCGTCGGGCCTCATCGAGCAGCCCGCGCGCGTCGCCGAGCAGACGATCGCGCGTCTCACCGAGCAGCTGGTTCTCGCGCCGCGTCTCCGGCAGGGCCAGGCCGACACCGACACCGGCCGCGATCGCGAGCGCGCCCACCAGCAGCGGGTTCTCATCCATGTACTCGACCGTGCGCTGGCCCGCGTGGGTGATCCCGTCGCGCGCGTCGTGGGACCACTGTGACGCTTGCTGACCCACCTGCGAGGCGACCTCGCCAGCGCGGTTGCGCGCGCTGTCGTAGCCCTCGCCGACGCGGGTCGCGAGCTGGTTGCTCGCTTCACGCGCACGCGACGCGAGCGCGCCTGCGCGCTCCTGCACGTCACTCGCGAGCGCACCTGCGCGCTCCTGCACCGAGCTGGCGAGCGCTCGGGTGCGGGTCTCGCGCTCGTAGCCTTGCTCGCGCTCGGCTCCGATGTACAGCTCTTCGTCGCGTAGCGCGTTGTTGCGGCGCGCGCTCAGCACCAGCCACCCCACGCCCAGGCCGATCAGCCCCAGCGGCAGCGCGTTGTCGGCAGCGAAGCTCGCCGTGCTGGAGCCGGCGCGGCGTGCGTAGTCCGCACCGGCCGCGCCGTAATGGCGAGCGCGATCACCCAGCTCGCTGGCGCTGCGCTGGATGCGATCGCCGTAGTCGTGCGCCGCCTCGAGCGCCCGATCCTTCGCGACCAGTACGTCATCGCGCACCGCGGCCACCCGCTCGTTCAGATCTCGCTCAGTCATCGGATTCCCTCCTTCATCGCTTCCACGGTCTGCGAATCGTTCACCTCGGCGACCGCCTCGGTGGCCTGCTGCTTCGCGCGCTGCTGCAGCACGTAGCCGGCGCCGAAGGTGGCGACCCCGACCAGCAACGCGGCCAGCCAGGGCGCCATCACCTCGCTCAAGCCGAGCACGATCGCGGCTAGCAGCACCAACACGCCGGCGTTGTAGATGGCGCCGATGATCGCGCCTTCGAGCAAGCTCGACTTGAGCTTGTCCGTGCGCAGCTGCAGCTCGGCGAGACCGAGCGCGAGCTCTTGCCGCACCAGCTTCTCGCCGTTCTCCCACATGTCCGCCACGATCGCGCCCACCTCGCGCTCGCCGCTCACGGAGAGCTTGGGCTCGCGTGGCAGCGGTCGCAGCTCGTGCATCGTCATGACTTGGTCCCCTTGCCTGGTTCGGTCGCGTGGGGCTGGGTGCTCGCCTTCTCGGGCTGCGGCTGGGGAGGCTCGTTCGGTGCGCTGTAGCTCACGCCCGTGCCGAAGGCGCTGCCGACCGCGGCGGGAGTCGGAGCGGCCGCTCGCGAGGAGGCGCGCTGCGTGCGCGCCGGCGCGGGCAGATCGACCCCCGCGTCGTAGCGGTCTTCCTCAGCGTAATCACGCGGGCTCGTTCCACTGCTCTTGGCGAAGCGACCGAGCGCGAGACCGACCAGGAACGCGCTGCCGAAGAACACCGCCGGCTGCCGGCTCGCGAACGACTTGAGGTCCTGGGCCACGTCTTCGAAGCGCGCGTTGTCGATGTACGCCGCCATGCGCTGCACGCGCTCGCTCGCGTTGTCGAGCAGGCCCTGCGCGAGCTCGTCTTCCGGCGACAGCTGGTTGCTGCTCTCGCGCAGCGCATCGCCCAGTCGGCGCACGCGGCGCGACACCAGTGCGCGCTGCTGCTCGATGCCGCTCTCCGCGCGCTCACGCGCATCGCGGACCTGCTCGATCGCGGCGTTCGTGACGCTCTGCACGCCTTGCTCGACACGCTGGGCGCCCTGTTCGATACGCTCGTTCACACGCGCGGACGCGGCCTGCACTTGTGGATTGTCGGTTGCCATTCTGGATTCCCTCCCCGCGGAAACTCTGGACGCTCCAGTCAGTGCAACGCTCGTGCCCCGCGCGTAGCCCTGGAAAGTAGCCGCTGCGCACCACGCTCGCGGCCCGAGGCTGAGGCGTTCAGGCCAGAGCGTGCCGGCACGCCGCACGCACGATGGCTCAGTGCTGCTGGCGCAAGCCCGACGCCGGCTGCGGTGCGGCGTCCACGCCGGGGGACGCCGCTTGCGCGGCCTCACAGAGCGCGCGGAACAGCTCCTGGTGGGTCGCGTGCTGGGGCAGGTACTCGGGATGCCACTGCACGCCGATGTAGAAGCGCCGGCTCGTGTGCTCGATCGCTTGCGGGACGCCGCTGGGCTCGCTCGCGACGATCGCGAAGCCGCGGCCCGGCTCGCGCACGGCATGAAAGTGTAGGCTGTTCACCAGCAGCTCGCTGCGGCCGACGATGCGATGCAGCGCGCTGCCTTCGCGCACCCGCACCTCACGCCGCGGCAGCACCGTGTACAGCTGCGGCCGCTCGTCGTACAGCGTGTCCACGTCTCGCACCAGGGTGCCGCCTTCGGCCAAGTTCATCAGCTGCGAGCCGCGGCAGATGCCCAACACCGGCAGCTCGCGCGCGCGCGCGTGCTCGAGCAACGCGAGCTCCATCGCGTCGCGCGACGGGTCGAAGCCGTGCCGCTTGGTGGACGCGATCAGGCGCACGAGCAGCACCAGCGGCGCGAACAACACATCGAGCAGCTTGCGCGGCCAGCGCACACGCGACGGCGGCGGAGGTTGATACGGCGGATCGCCGTTGAGCGGATCGCTCACGTCTGCACCGCCCCCGATCACGAGCCCGCGCAGGCGCGCGAGCTCAGGCTTGCTGGCGCTGGTGATGCGCAGCGCACGGCCCCCGGCGCGATAGACGGCGAAGCGCGTGAAGATCCACGCTGGCCAGCCGCCACGCCGTGGACCCGTGACGCCGATCAGCGGGCGCGCCGACTCCATACTCAGCCGACCGTGAGTCGCGCCGCCACGTGTGCGACCCAGCTGCTGCGCTGCATGCGCAGCGGGAGATCCGGCGTCTCGAGGTAGGCCAGGCTCAGCTCGCGCAGCAGCGCCGCGTCGTTGGCCACACGCTCGATCGTCACCCAGCGATTCCACTCCTCGGCCGGCGTCCAGTCCGCGCGCGCGATCTCGCAGTTCGGCAGCCGGTAGTGGAAGGTGGGGCGCGCCTTGACCAGCGGCCAGTCCTCCACGCGCTGCTCCAGGCCGGGCGCCTTCAGGTGCGCGAGCAACGGCAGCAAGTCGAGCGGCCGATTTCGAGTGGGCGTGGCCTCGAGGTAGTCGTCCACGAACGCGTTCCAATCGGGCTGGTAGCCGGGCACCAGTATCTTACGCCGATACGGCTCGGGGAACGTACGAATGTAGGGCGCGATCTGACGCATCAGATCGGTGTCCGCCGTGCTGACGATCCAGTCCTCGAGCAGCAGGAAGGCGCGCACGATCGCGAGCAGCGTCTCGGTCTCGAAGTCTGGTGGCTCGGGGTTGAGGTGCAGGCCGAACGCGTGCAGCAGCGAGCTGCGCGTGTCCTGCGCACCGGCCGCACGCAGCGCCGACCACAGCGGGTCGAGCTCCTGCATGCGGTCCCACGGGATCGGCGGCGTGACGATCTCGATCGGCACGAACTCGCGCGCCACCTGCAGCACCGAGTCCTCGACAAGCAGCGCCGTCGGCGAGTCCAGGTCGAGCCCGAGCGCCTCGAACGGCTTCAGGTAGCTGCGTTCCTTCAGCGGTTTGGAGTCGACCTCGACCTTGAAGCGCCCGAACGCGCTGTCGAGCACGGCACCTTCGGTCCGCGTCTCCGCTACGATCTCGCCACCCACGGCGTCGCGCACGATCTCCAGCGTGCGCTCCAGGGTAAGGTAGCCGAGCTCGATCTCGAGCCCGACCTTACGCATCTCCCCCTTCTCGTTCTTCACGCGTGGTGGTGCGAGGTAGCGAGTGCGTTCCGTATCCCTTGGGCTGTCCATGGCGTTGGGCAAATCAAGCAAGCGCTGAGCCAGCGTGGTCATCTTCCCCGCTGGCGCTGTGGTTGCTCTTGCGCTCGAGGTGGTCGCGGTTGTGTATGATGCGGCTCAGATCTGGAGGAGGCGATGCCTCAGATGCGCATTTGGGAGGCGCTGC
>DASUME010000594.1:0-5247 GCA_036277895.1 Polyangiales bacterium | reverse complement strand
CTCCGCGCCGCCCCACGCCACGCTGGCCGAGCAGGTCGAGGAGTACCTCGCAGACGTGCAGCGCGTGCGCGCGAAGGGTCCGTACTTGCTGTCCGGCTTCTCCGGCGGCGGCGCGATGATCCTGGAGATGGCGCGCCGGCTGCGCGCGCAGGGCCACGTGGTCGGCCCGCTGCTGTTCTTCGATGCCTGGAACCCGGCCGCTCCGCCGCGCGACTTCGCAGGCAAGCTGCGTGGTCACGGCGAGCTGTTCCGCGAGCTCGGCCCACGCTACGCCCAGATGTTCGCCGAGCGCTGGCTGCGCTACCGCGCGCAGGAAGCGCTACGCGCCGCAGCGCCCACGCTGGCCGAGCGCCTGTGGGAGCCGCCCGTCGCGATGGGCGAGGTGGCCGACGCCTGGGACACCTGGATCGTCGACTACCAGCCCCAGCCCTACGACGGCGACGCCGTGCTGTTCCGCGTGCGCGCCGATCGCTCGCGCGGCGAGCTCGACTACTCGGAAGACGAGCAAAACGGCTGGGGCGGCGTGATCCAGGGAGGCATCGAGATCATCGATGTGCCCGGCACCCACACCTCGATCGTGGAAGAGCCGCACGTGCGAGCGCTGGCGCAGAGCGTGCGCAATGTGCTGGATCGCGCGTTGCGAAGGTTTGGGCTGGATGAACGGGGAGCGCATCGCCCGGCGCTGACAGCGGTCGACGACGTGCAGGCATAGATCGTAGGGGCAGAATTCGCGGTGTGCCGCGAAAGTGGGGCGAGACTTGCGGGCGGCTGCTCAGGGACTGAGTGGACCGTCATCGCGCACGTGCGCGGCTACGAAGACGTCTGGTCGAGCACGTGCAGGACGTGCTCGTAGTCGACCCACGAATACGATCTCGTGCGCGTGCGCGTGATCGGTCCATGGGGTCTTGGCAGCGCGTCGCCAGGCTTGCCCCACTCCAGCATCACTCGCCTCTCTTCTGCTCCACGCCCTCACCGACACGAGCGCGGTGGATCATCCGCAATCGACTCCGGCGCGTCATCCACATGCTCTTGGTAGAACTGCTGGAAGGCCGGCATGTCGAAGCAGTTCGTCGTCAGCCGCACACCCCAGGCCACCACCGCGTAGCGCGTCGTCAGCGCGGCGTAGGGCGTGAGCAGCGCCTGGGTGCGGCCGCTGACGAACACGCGCATCGAGGCGACGTCGTTCGCGCAGCCCTGCGGGCAGTTGTAGAGGAAGATCACGCCGCCGTGCTCGAGGTTGTGGACCCAGCGCTCGTCCGCGAGCTCTTCGTCATACACGGCCCACGGCGCCCAGCACTCGTTGTGATCGCCCCCCACTGGCGGCGGGTCGCTGTACTTCACGTCGCCGCGCACGTGGAACGCGGACATCACCGGGAGCTCCTGCTCGCGCTGCGCGCAGACGTCGCCGTCCGTCGTGCTGGCCCCGTCCGGCGGGCGCGTGGAGTCGAGGTCGGGCAGCGCGGCGTCGAGGCTCGCGTCCAGGCCGCCGCGGGCGGGCCCGTCGTCGTCCGAGCACGCCCACACCAAACCGAAACACAGCCACGCCCACCGCCAGCTCATGGCCGGAGAATGCACGGATCTTTGCCGGGCTACCACTACGGCGAAGGGGTAAGCAGGTGCTTAGCCAGGGCCAACAGCTCCGCCTGTGCATCCCGGCCGTCGTCGTTCGTGTCCTCGTCGATTAACCGCAGCTTGTCTTTTTCTATCTGTACGTGCCGGTCGTCGTCGACCAGCAGGATCAGCGCCTGCTGCACGCGCTTGTCGGCGAGGAACGCAGCGGTCTCCGCGCGCGTGGAGGTGATCACGAAGATCAGATCATCGAACCAGGCCGAGCCCACCTCGACCTCGTCGACGAACAGCTTCTCCGCACGACGGATCAGGTCCTCGCGCACGAAGCGCGCGGAGACCGCGGTGGCACGAGGCAGGGTCAGCTCGACCTCGCGCACGCGCTTGCCGCCGTCGGCGGTGCTCTGCTTACGCTCGATCGTGACCCCCAGCTCGCGTGCCGCCCCCTCGAGGTCGGCCTTCAGCAGGTGGTGCTCGTCCGAAATGGCCATCGCGCGAGGCAGCGTACCTCGAACCACCGGCCCAGGTCAGCCAACTTGCACGCGGTTGCGCCCGTTGCGCTTGGCCGCGTAGAGCGCGTCGTCCGCCCGCTTGAGCAGGGCCTCGAACCCCTCCTGGGGGATGTTCAGGCTCGCCAACCCAACGCTCACGGTGATCGTCACCTGCTTGCCGTTGTCGAGCGTGAGCGGCGAGCTCGCGATGCGCTCCCGCAGCCGCTCCACCACCGCCAGCGCGCCGTCGGGTGCCGTCTCGGGCAGGAGCACGATGAACTCCTCGCCACCGTAGCGCGCGAGCACGTCGTTCTTGCGCAGCGCATCCGTGCAGGTGTCCACGATCATGCGCAGCACCATGTCGCCCACGTCATGGCCATGGGCGTCGTTCACGTTCTTGAAGTGATCGGCGTCGATCATCGCCATCGCGAGCGGGCGCCGGTAGCGCTTCACGCGCGCCATCTCGCTGTGCGCGAGCTGCCAGAAGTGGTGGCGGTTGTACGCCTGCGTCAGCGGATCCCGCTGCGCCAGGAAGCGCAGCTGGTGCTCGACCGCCTTCTGCGCCGTCAGGTCGCTGAAGCCGAGCATCACCGTCTCCATGCTGCTGAACACCACCCCGCGCGCCGACAGCAGTGCCCAGAAGGTCTCGCCCTGGATCGTGCGCAGCTGCACCTCTCGCGGCGCGTCGCTGCCGCGCTGCTCCAGCGAGCGAAACAAGTCGACCAGGTCCGAGCGATGCGCGAACAGCTCGCTCACCGGCATCTCCACCAGCTCTTCCACGCGCGCCCGCAGCGCCACCGCGGAGACCTCGTTCGCCAGCAACACCTTCTCGTCCGAGCGCCGGATCAACAACATCGGCACCGGCGACGCCGCGAACAAGCGCGCGAGATCGTCCTCGGACTTGCGGATCGCGTCCGCGGCCAGCTGCAGCGCATCCACCTCACGCTGCAGGTCCGCGTTCTCGCGCACCACCTGGTTGGTGCGCGATTCCAGCATCTCGTCCACGCGCGTGCGCAGATCCTTGAGCTGACCTTCCACGCGCAGCTGCTCGCGCGCGTTGAGCACCAGCGCCACGAAGTCAGACAGCGTGCCCGCGACCAGCTCCTCCCAGAACTGCCAGCGCCGCGTCTCGCCCTGGTGCTCCAGGCACACCACGCCGACCATACGCCCGCGCAGAAACACCGGCGCATCGAGCATCGCGCCGATGCGCTGCGGCACCAGGTAGCTGTCGCGCAGCTCGCTCGTGCGCGGATCGTTCGGCGCGTCGTGCACCGCCATCGCGCGCTCGTCGTCGAGCGCCTCGAAGTACGCGGGCACGTCCGCGCTGAGCAAGCGCGCACCACGCGTGTGCTCGTTGCTCGCGCGCTCGAACAGATCGACGCAGTCGAGCGCCGTGCCCTCGACGTTCAGCTGCCACACGCTCGCGCGCTCACAAGCGAGCAGCTCGCTCGCCAGCTCGGTCAGCTCCGACAGCGCGAGCGAGACCTCGCCGCTGGTGAGCGCCTTCGAGCGCATCAGCCGCGCGAGCCGCTTGCGGTGCTCACGCAGCCGCGCCTCCACGCCCTCGCCGCTGCCGCGCACGTCGAGCCCATCCGCGCGCGCACGGATCTCGCCGGCCTCGCTCGGTCGCACCACACGCGTGTCAACGGAGGCACCAGCGTGCGGTGCGCCCCCCGGCTCGAGCTCTCTCGTCACCGCTGTCTGCTTATCAGAAAAAGCGTGCGCGCAAGGAGATTTGCTCTTCTGCGCACCTCGAATTCATCGTTCACTCCTTATCGAGGGCCGCTGGTCCCGATTGCTAAAGAGCGCGTCGACGGAATCTCCGGGGGGGGACGCCAGTCGCAAAGCGCGCTCGCAACGGGATCAAGCGGCCCGGTTATTTTTGCGCCGTGTTTCGCGACGGCGTCCGCTCATCGAGCCGTCCCGGTGGGCGTGGACGTGCGCACAACCCGGACATACGCTCCGCGATATGAAGAGTATCGCGATCCTCACTAGCGGGGGCGATGCCCCGGGCATGAACGCTGCGATCCGAGCCGTCACGCGCGTCGCCCTGGACCACAACATCGCTGTCTGGGGTGTGCGCAACGGCTGGCAGGGCGTCGTCGACGGGACCATCGAGCCGCTGCGCGCGCGCGACGTCGGCGGCATCATCCAGCGCGGAGGCACCTTCCTGGGCAGCGCGCGCTGCAAGGAGTTCCGCGAGGAGAGCGGCCGCTCCAAGGCGCTGCGCAACCTCGGCGCCAAGGGCATCGAGAGCCTGGTGGTGATCGGTGGCAACGGCTCGCAGACCGGCTCGCACATGCTCTCGCAGATGGGCTTCCCGGTGGTGGGCATCGCCTCCACGATCGACAACGATCTGCTCGGCACCGACACCACCATCGGCGCGGACACCGCGATCAACGTCACGCTCGAGGCGATCGACCACCTGCGCACCACGGGCAGCTCGCACAACCGCGCGTTCCTGGTCGAGACCATGGGCCGGGACTGCGGCTACCTGGCGCTGATGGCCGGCCTCGCCGGTGGGGCCGAGGTGATCTCCACCCCGGAGTACGAGGTGCCCCCGCAAGAGATCGCGGACCGCCTGCGCGCCGCCTACCACCGCGGCAAGACGCACGCGATCGTGGTCGTCGCCGAGGGCGTGAGGCTGGGCACCAAGGACATCCTCAAGTTCTTCGAGGAAGACAAGACCATGCTCGGCTTCGAGCTGCGCGCGACCCAGCTCGGCCACGTGGTCCGCGGCGCCCCGCCAAGCGCCTTCGACCGCATCCTGGGCACCCGGCTCGGGGTGGGCGCCGTGAAGGCCCTGGAGGACGGCGTGACCGACGTGCTGATCGGCTACATCAACGGCCAGGTCGCGCGCACGCCGCTGGCGGACATCGCGGGCGTGACCAAGCCGATCAAGAGCGAGCTCCTGGAGCTGGCCCGTATCCTCGCGAAGTGATCTGTGAGCCGGGCCCCGGCCCGCGCCCCCCGGCTTGACATCGCTGGAGTTCCGCGCCTACCTAGATGGTAGCGACCACATGGCCGAGCTTGCATTTCGATCGCGCCGCATTCTGTACGCTGCGGTGACCGAGTACATCGCCACCGGCGAGCCGGTGGGCTCCCGCAAGCTCGCGCGTCGCTACGGCCTGGACATCTCACCCGCCACCGTGCGCAACGAGCTGGCGGACCTCGAGGACGCCGGCTACCT
>DASUME010000593.1:0-2001 GCA_036277895.1 Polyangiales bacterium | reverse complement strand
GAAGGTGCGCTCGACGACGATGCTCGCTCGCGTTTGCTTGGTCATTTCTTCGCCCTCTTCTTCTTCGCCAAGGCAGCCCCGAACCGATCGAGCCGCGCGTCCCAGATGCCGCGGTATTGCGCGAGGTACGCCTCGAGCTCGGCGAACGGCTCGGGCCGCAGCGAGTACAGCCGCCGCTGTCCGTCCGGCCGCACGCTGACGAAGCCGGACTCGTGCAGGATGCGCAGGTGCCGCGACACCCCGGACTGGTGCACGCCCGCCCGCTCCACCACGTCGCCCACCGGCTGCTCGCCGCCGCGCAACGCCTCCATGATCCGCCGCCGCGTCGGGTCCGCCAGCGCCTCGAATACGTCTAGTTGCATCAATGTGTATAGACACCATGGTGCATATATTGTCAAGCCGAGCGCAGCAGCGGGACGACCGCGGCGGAGAGCAGCAGGCCGCCGAGCGCCTGCAGCCAGCTGATCGAGGCGCCGAACAGCCAGGCGCCGAGCAGGATTGCGATCAGGGGCTCGAGCACGATGATGATGTTGACGGTGAACAGGCTCAGCG
Organism: Polyangiales bacterium; assembly: GCA_036277895.1. Lineage (GTDB taxonomy): Bacteria > Myxococcota_A > Polyangia > Polyangiales > DASUME01 > DASUME01. The sequence continues at coordinate 1,449 of DASUME010000593.1, read as the reverse complement.
TGCGCGAGGCGTAGTTGAGCAGGCCGTGGCCGCCGAGCGTGGTGATCACGATCAAGGCCGACAGCCAGGCGTAGCTCTCGGGCGCGTAGCCCCACAGCGGCGCGTGCGCGAGCAGCGCCACCGGCAGCGCGGTCGCGCAGGCGATCAGGAAGGTCACGCCCATGAACGTGTCCATCGAGAGGGCGAGCCGTGCCTCGCGCCCGACCACGTAGAACAGCGCGCCGACGAAGCCGGTGAGCACGCACGCATCGCCGAGCAGCGCGCGCGGCCCGAGCGAGATGTCGGCACCTGCCACGAGCAGCAAGCCCGTGAGCGCGAGCGCCAACGAGAGCGCAGCATTCCTGGGCAGGCTGCGCCCGAGCAGCCGATCGAGGATCGCTGCGCTGACCGGCTGCGCGACCAGCAGCAGCAAGTTGGAGGCGTAGTCCGTCAGGTCGAACGCCTTGACCCAGAGCAGGAAGTGCGGACCGAGCAGCAAGCCCGAGAACAGCAGGCCACGCGCGTGCCTGCGTACCGTGGGTACATCGAGCGCACCGCGCAGCCACGCCACGAGCACGGCGAGCAGCCCCGCGATCAGCGTGCGCCAGACCACGGCTGCGTACGGGTCGAGCTTCGACATCACGAAGAAGGGCCCACTCGTGGCGACACCGAGCAGGCCCAACACGAGCGCCAGCCGCCCGGAGTTATCGCGCATGGGCCTAGACTGGCACGGCTCGCACCCGGGCTGCAGCCGGCACGGCGCTCGCTCGCCGCTTGCGCGCCCACAGGAGGACGCCGGTCGCGCTCAGCGTGGCGATCACCAGCCCGAGCAGCGTGATCGCAACCCGGCCCGGCGTGCCGGCGATGCGCCCCGAGTGCAGCGGGAACTGCGCCTGCACGAACAGATCGCCTGCGCTGCCCTCGCCCGGGATCAGCTGGCTCACCAGCTCACCGCTGTCGGCGTCGAAGTACAGCCGCGCGTTGCCGAGGCCCCAGTCGCCGTGCTCGTTGCCGGGCGTGAAGAAGCCCGCGAAGTACAGGCGGCGTGCGCGGTTGAACACCACGCCGCCGACCGGCTCCTCGATGCCCAGCCGCGCGCCGTGCTGCGCGGCGAGGGCGACCACGTCTTCGCGCGTGAGCTTCGGCTCTTCGCTGGTCTTGGCGACCTTGCGGTCGAAAGGGAGCTCCCGCAGCGGCGAGATCGCGTTCACCACCGGCCGCACCACCTCGCGCCCGAGGTTCATCGAGATCGCCGTGACCGCGAGCAGGGTCAACAACGCCCACGTCCACACGCCGCTGGAGCGATGCAGATCGAACGTGAGCTTGTGTGCGCCCTGGCGGAAGCGGAACGCGAACGACTTGCGCCACACCTTCCAGCTCGGAAACGAGCTCCAGAGCGCGATGAAGCCGTCCAGGAACCACACGATCGCGACCAACCCCATCAGCCACTTGCCGACGGGCAAGCCGCCC
>DASUME010000592.1:0-12192 GCA_036277895.1 Polyangiales bacterium | reverse complement strand
TCTGGGGCATCCCCGAAGCCAGGCCGTACCTGCGTGCCCGGCTCGGCCTGGCCAACTCGCTTTGGTCCGCCGGGCGGCGGGAGGAGGCCATCGGCCACCTGCAGGAGATGCTGCGGCTGACCCCCGACGACAACCAGGGCGTCCGCTACTTGATCGGAGCCGAGCGCCTCCGCATCGGCGACAACGAGGGCGCGATCGTGGCATTCGGGAAGTGCCTGCACGAGGAGGTCGGCTGCGCCTTTGGGCTAGCGCTCGCGAAGCTGCGCGCACGTGGACCCTCCGCCGAGATCGGGGAGGCGCTCGTGACAGGCTTCGCCGCCAATCGGTATGTCACACCGATGCTCCTCGGGGAGACCTGGGAGCGCCTCGACGCATTCCACGGCACGAACATGGCCGAGCCCGAATGGGCGCATGATGTCATCGTCGCGCAGGCCGATCTCTGGCAGGCCGTCCCGCGCGGCGCCGAGCTCCTGCGGGTCTGGTGGATGGCCACGCCGGTCGTGAGCTGGCGGCGCAAGCTCGACGAGATCATGATCCGCCTCAAGGATCTCCCTGCCTCGAACGCGCGCTCGGCTGCGGTCTCGGAATGGAGTGCTCTGCAGTCCGAGCCGGTGATACGCGAGCTGGTGCGCAGCGTCCGGGCCGCCTCGTAGCGGGAGCCCGCGCCGGCGCGCCAGGCACCGCGTCCAATGATTCGGTTCAGTCGCTCGCCAGCTTGGGAAGGCTCGCGCGTGCTCTCTCGCCCGGCGTTGCTGGGTTCTCTAGCTCCGTGCCGACGCGCAGGCGTTCGAGACACGCGTGTTAAACGTAGCTGCGGTCACGCTAGCGGCCGGTGGTCTCCACCAGCACCCCTGCGCTCAAGAGCAGCTCGATTGCGCGACCGGCTGTTGGCTTGGTGGTCTCCGTCAGCTTCATTGCAGAAGCGACAGTCACGATCGGGTGGCGTGGCAGCTGCTCGAAGAGGCGAATCGAAACTACCGACATGCCTGCCGGGCGGCGCGCCCGCGAGCGGCGTCCGCGTGCAGGACCGTGGGTTGTACCGGCGCTGCGGCAAGCCGCCCGCGCACGCTGTGTGCGTCAAGCACCGGCCGCACATCGATGATCCCGCGGGATGAGGTGCGCCTGAGTCCAAGAAGGCCGCAACCGCGACGACCGAGCTCAATCGACATAGCCGGCTAGCAGCGTGAAGAAGGCGAAGCCGAGCACGAAGGAAGTCGTGGAGAGCCAACGAGCGGTGCCGGGCTCGTCCGCTTGGGGCACCAGGTCCTCGACCGTCGCCACCAAGAGCACTCCGACGATCGCCGCCAGGGTAGCGTCCTGCACCATCTCCGGCCGACCACGAAGCGAGAAGAAGCCCACCAGCGCACCGATCAAGCCCGGCGCGAGCAGCGACAACGACGCCGCCGCGCGGATCGCGCGGCGCACGCCGGTGCGGCGCAGGTTGGCGACCGTGGCGAACCCTCCCGGGACGTTGGCGACGACCTGGCTCGCACCGAGCAGGAGGCCGAGCTCGGGCGCGACGGCGGCGCTCGCGCCGGTGGTCAGACCGTCCGTCAACAGGTCGACCCCGGTCGCCACGTAGACCATCCACGGTCCCACGGGGAGGTCCGGACGATTACGCTGAAGCAGGCGCAAAAGTTGGTACAGGCCAACAGACAAAGTGGCGCCGAGCGCGAACATCGCGGTGACGAGCCAGCTCGGCGTGGTGTCGAGCACCCGCGGCATCAGCTCGACGCTGACCAGCGCGATGGCCACTCCAGCGGCAGCATGCAACGCGGCGCCGATCATCCAGCGTGGAGCGCGAGTGAGCTCGGCCGCAAGCGTTCCCAGGAAGTTGCCCGCGACCGGCAGCAGAGCCACCCATATCGCCTCGATGAAGTCGAGCATCCAGCCTGACCTGGCGTCAATCCGAGAGATCCGCGTCTGATTGCGCGTCGGCAGGCGACCATCGCCGCTCGACACGGCGCAGCAGTGACAACACTACGAGGGCGAGCAAGGCCAGGACGGTGGCGAAGACCAGTCCGCCCGCACCGACGACGACGCCGAGTGCAGCGGTCGCCCAGATGCTGGCGGCGGTGGTCAGACCGCGCACGCGCTGCTGGTCTTTCATCTTCAGGATTACCCCGGCACCCAGGAAGCCCACCCCCGTCGCGACGCCCTGAATCACCCGCGTGGGGTCACGCTCGCCATTGGGCGTCGTGAGCTGCATCGCCAGGTCCATGAACGAGGTCGAGCCCACCGCGACGAGCATGTGCGTGCGGAGCCCGGCCGAGCGGCCACGGAGCTCTCGCTCCCAACCGATCGCGCCGCCGAGGATGAGAGAGGCGGACAACCGCACCAAAGCGCGGACGAGCTCGCTCCAGCTCAGGCTGTGGAAGATCTCCGGTTCCATGTTCTACGTCCACAGCGAGCGCCATGCCATCTGTCGAGACTCGCGCGTGAGGCACGCTAGAGGTCCGGTGTCGGCGGCGCGTGCCGTGCGTCAGCGGTTGGCTTCGCGGCGCGCTTCCCCCTTGAGCTTGCCGCCCTCGCCTTCTGCTTCCATCTGCTCATTCCCGATCGCACTGCCCACAGTGGACTTGATCGCGCCCTTCACGCTCTCCGCCGTCCCCTTGGTGCGCTCGGCCGCCTTGGCGGCCTCCTGCTTGGCCTCGCCCTTGGCCTCCTTCGCTTCACCGTCGGCTTCCATGCTGCGGTTGCCCACCGCACCGCCGACCGTACTCTTGACCTTGCCGCCCAGCTCTTCGGCCGCGCCCTCTGCTCGCTTGGTTGCATTGCTCATGTGGAAGCTCCTTCTGCTTTGTGCTTCGTCGCAGTGCATACTGCGTGCAAGGGTTAGGCCGCGGGTTGCATTCTTCGCGCTCGCACGAGAGCGCGAAAGAAGCGCGTTTGGGTGGCACAGGGCCGTCACACTGAGGCTCGCTGACGCGCTCACTACGTGGTCGTACCAGTCGACCAGTCACGACCGGGCACCTTCGAAGGGCTGCTCTCTCCGTCGTCAACAACGGGTGCCGTCACGGTGATCGGCAGCGTCGAGAGCACGGCACTCCGCTTCGGAACGCCGCGACAAAGCGAAGCGGTGGCCCATGGCTCGTCTCCCTTCACGCACCCGCGTGCCACTCAACGCGTGGAGAGACAGAGGTCGGATGAGCGGCACGCGATCACACGCTCGAGGGTGTCGAACGGGTTCTTGCAGTTCTCGTTCTGGACTTCGCGCAGGCACTCGGCGAGCTCCTTGGCGTCCACGCCGCCAGGGCACTCGTACGCGTTGAGCTCGCCGCGCCAGTCTTCTCGGATCTGACTCCGGCACGCGTCGAGCGAGGCAAACTTCTTGTCCTTGCCGATGTTCTTGCAGCGCTTCTCACGCTGGCAGCGCGCATTGGCGATCCCGTCGACCACCTGAGGGTGCCCGTGCACCACGACGGCGGTAATCGATGTCCCCACCACTGCTGGGGCTGCGTCGGCGCCTGCATCGATCACCTCGATCACGCCCACCGTTGCCTTCTCGACGACCGGACTCACTGCCACCTTCGGCTCGTCTGCAGCTGGTGCCGGTGGCTCCGTCTTGCGGTCACAACCTCCGCTCAGCACCAAGGACGCGATCAGTGCATGGCTCATGGACATCGCTCGCATCGGTCTCCTCCCTCGCCCAGGGTAGGGAGCAGCGCGCGTGCCAAGTCGGCGCGCTCGACCCTTTGCTACGGCGGGCATGACCGATACAGCGCACGCGTCCATGACCCGATGCAACGAAGTAAGGGCGGCACGGCTCGCCGTACTGCTCGCGCCCGCCATGTTGTCCTGTGCGCATCGGTCTCCGCCCGCACCTGAGGAGAGTCGCGGCGCGCAGCCTGATCCATCGAATGGTACGCGCGAGCGCGAGTTCGCGACGCGGCCCGACATCGTGAGCTCGTCGATGCAGCAGCATGACACCCCTCGCGCGCTCGCGATGGCGCGCTGCCAGCAGCAGCAGCGTTGTGGCTACGTGCGCGAGGGAGGCAAGTACGTCCTGCCGGAACAGTGTCTTACCGTGGTCCTCGCGGAGCAGCAGGACCGGCTGCAGCCGTATGCCTGCCCGATGAGCACCGACGTGCCCCAGCTTCAGGGCTGCCTCGAAGCCGTACGCGCGATGGACTGCGCTTTCCCGTTCTCCAGCTTCGACGGCCTCGAGGAATGCGACCCGGCGCGCGTCTGCTCCGGTGCCAACCCCGCGGTGTCTGCACCGTGACAGGGTGTGAGACCGCTAGAAAGTCTCCTCGGTCTGTCGAGACGACTCGGAGAAAGTCCGAGCATCGATCGGACTCGTGCCGAGTCGAGGCGTCAGGCGCGCGCGCGCCAGTCAGCGCAGTCGCGCGCGCGCAACTCGGTCTCAGAACGCCGACATGGTGGAGCTCCGCCAGGAGCAGCAGCAAGAGCGCGCAGAGCTGAAGCGCAAGAACACGCAAGAGCTGCGTGAGGAACAGCAGGACGTGACGGAGGCCAAAAAGGAGGCCAACGAGGCGCGCGCGCAGATCCTCAAGGACCAGAGCGAGCGGCTCCGCGAGCTGGAGCGGCGCGCGGACCAGCTGCGACATAAGCAGGAACAGGCGCAGGGAGAGAAGGCGCAGCGGCTCAATGCTGCGCTCTCCACGATCCCCACGCAGCAGCAGGCGATCGAGCGCGACATCGAAGCGTTGAGCACGGTCAAGGCGAGCAACCTGAACCGCGCCAAGGATCAGCTGGACCAGATGCTCAGCCGCATGGACGACACGCTCGACCGCGCCGAATCGAATATGTAGTGGCTCGGGCAACGTGGCTACGTAAGCGGCAGCTCGAATCATAACGTCGAGCCGTACAGGGAACCGAACAGCGCACACGCGAGCAGCGCGATCGTGGTGGGCCAGACCCAGCGTGGAACGCCGCCATGCTGCAGGCTCTCGACCTGAAGGCCCGCCTCTGGAGCGACGACGGGCGCAACGGGGGAGGAGCAGCTGCCGCCCGTGATCTCCGCGATGCGGCGCAGCAGCCCCTCGTCGAGCCGCGAGTGCACCAGCGCGCCGTCGGCGCACCGCCCCCGAGATCCTCACCGTCGGTCAGCAGCACCACCACCTGCTGCTGATCCGAGCTGCTCGCGAACGCGCGCTCGGCGACCCGGATCGCGCTCTCGAGGTCGGTGCCGCCGACCGGAATCAGGCCAGGCTCGAGGGCGGCCAGCGACTGTGCGAAGGCGGCGCGGTCGTGCGTCAGCGGCGTCTGCAAGAAGGCGTCGCCGCGAACGCGATCAGGCCGAGCCGCTCGCCTGCCACACGCTCGATCCAATCCTCGATCGCGAGCTTTGCGCGGGCGAGGCGCGTCGGGCGAAGATCCTCGGCGAGCATGCTCTTGGACGTGTCGACGGCGAGCAGCAGGTCGGTCCCGTGCTGGCGCCGCGGCTTCGACGGGCGGGTCCAGGATCTCGAGCTCGTACGGCTGTATGGGAGCACTTTCACGCACGCCGCGAGCCGCTGCGCGATGAGCACACGCGCGAGCTCGCGCGCGGACCTGCGACGTGGGCACGGTGTACCACACGACCACGAATCGTTCCTCGACCGTGGCTCGCCGTATCGCAGGGACCGCCCCGCGCAGTCCGGCATGCTGTCAGCGCGCCGCGGGGGCAAGCCCCTCGTAATACAGCGCGAGCTCGCTGAGCTGCGCGCCCTCGAGCCGGCTCGCAACCTCGTGCATCAAGTGCAGGTACGGGGAGCCGCCGCGCTGGCGCGCCTTGAACAGCCGCAGCTGCAGCGCCAGGTAGTCCGCGTACTGGCCTGCCAGGGCGGGATACGCTTCACTGCGCGGCACGTCCGACGGTCCGTGGCACTCGGCGCACGCGGGCACACCGCGCGCCGGAATGCCCTCGCGCGCGGTGCGCTCGCCGCGGGTGCGCGCCGGGTCCACGCTCGAGGCGCCGCGGACGCTCGGCTGCGCCGCGTAGTACGCCGACAGCGTGCGCATCTGTTCGCGACTCAGCGCGGCGGCGATCGGCTGCATGATACCGCTGTGACGCGCGCCACTCGCGTACGCCTCCAGCGCCGCCTCCTGGTAGGCCTGCTTCTGGCCGGCGAGCCGCGGGAAGGCGGCGTTCTCTCGGCCCTCCCCGCGCTCGCCGTGGCAGCGCGCGCAGCTCACCGCCAGCTCGCTCGTCTCCGTGGCCACCAACTTGGCGATGCCGCCGGCTGCGCGTGCGCTGCCGGTGCCGCCGTGCACCAGCCTTCGATACGCCTGCGCGTCGAGGGTCGGCAGTGCGCGCAGGAACGCCACCAGGGCCATCACCTCGTCATCGCGCTGCTGGGACGGCCAGGCAGGCATGGCCGTGAACTTCACACCGTGCTTGACGATGTAGAACAGCTGGGCGTCGGACCACTCGCCGAGCAGCTCCGCACTCAAGACGGGCGGGTGCGGCGTCATCGCGCCGGGGATCACCGGCGCGCGCAGATCGGGTGCGCCATGACACGGCCTGCAACCGGTCTCGAAGTGCCCCGCGCCCTTGAGCACCAGCCAGTCCGCATCGCTCGGGGGGAGCTCCACGGCGAGCGCGTGCGTGCTGACGGAGCGCCGCATCGCGGTGTGCAGGAACCAGGCGGTGATCGCCCAGTGCCCCGAGCTCGCGTTCACCGGCGCCACGCCCGAGCCCACGCCCGCCGCCACCAGCGCGACCGCGGCGATCAGCGCGAGCGCAGCACGCCGCAGCCAGTTCTTGGTCCGCGTGCGCATCACACGGGCTCCGCGCGGCGCAGCAGCCCTGCGGTGAGCGCGAGCCCGCCGAGCAAGTAGACGATGCCGCCGACGACCAACATGATCGCGCCTCCCCAGTGCTGATCGGACAGCGCGTGCGCGTGGTGCGCGTAGAGCGCGCGCGGGGGCAGCGCCAGCAGCGCGCCGAGCAGCGTCATGTGCATGGAGGTGAGCAACAGGGCCAGGATGCCGCTGCCGCGGCGCGCATCGCGCGTGTGCTCGTCGCCCGCCAGCACGGACAGCCACAGCCACAGGCCGCTGAGCAAGAACGACGCTTGCTCGAGCGCGCGCATGGTCGCCAGCTCACGCGCGGCGTGATGGAGCGCCGGGGCATGCCAGAGCCACACCACCACCAGCTCGACGACGGAAGCAGGGATCGGCGCGAACCAGCGCGGTGCCCGGCGCACCGGGTCGTATGCGCTGCGCGCGAGGCCGAGCGCGAGCAGCGGCGCCGCCACGGCCACCACGCCCATGTGCATGGTCATGTGGGCCGAGAACGAAGGGCCGGCGAGCGCGGGCAGCGCGACCCACACGCAGGCGAGCGTGGCCAGTCCGAGCGCGAAGGGCGCATTCATACGCAGCTCCGGATGTAGAGCACCACCAGCGTCGCGTACACGATCGCGATCGCGCTCAAGCCCGAGAGCAACATCGCCGCGTAGCCCATGAAGCGATAGCGGCTCTCGGGGCTGTCCTCATCGTGCGGCGCGGCCCTCTGCTCGAGGTGATGGCGGCGATAGCCCTGGTAACCCGTCAGCGCGAGCGCAGCCAGCGCGAGCGCCGAGTAGACCGCAATGGCGAGCCGCGCGAGCGCGAGCGAGCCGCCTGCGTCGGCGAACTTCGCGCACCACACGGCCGCCGTCCAATACGAGAGCAGGAAGTGCGTGGCCCAGATCAACGGCGGGACCGCCAAGGCCCACAAGCTCGCGTGTTCTTCGTCGACGCTGGACATGCGCACCTCAGGTGGCGAGCGGGAAGCCTGCGATCACCGCCACCGTCATCGCGGCCGTGAGCAGCGTGAAGTGCCAGACCAGCACCGTGTTGTGCAGATCGATGTCGTAGCGAGCCGTGATGCGACCGGCCGCGCGCGCGACCAGACAGAACGCCGACATGATCACGGCCAGGCCGAGGTGCAACACGGTCCAGGCCACCAACAGCCAGACGCTGGCCTCGTAGGCGTGGCGCGTGGGATCCATGTGGGTGGTCAGCGGCCCCGCGAGCAGCGCTGCGCCCGCAGCGACCGAGAAGCCCAGCGCGGCGAGCTGGGCGCCATAGTGCAGTGCGACCTCGTCGCGAGCGTTGGCGCGACGCGCGAGCAGCGTCGCGCTCCAAGCGGCCAGGAACAGCAGCAGGCTGACGAGCGGCCAGCGCCAGCCCGGCCCGCTCGCGTGCGCCGGCGGGAAGTCTTCGTGCACGGTCCAGAAGAAGAAGTAGCCGAACACGATGCACACGTAGGCCGTGAAGGCCGCGAGCATGGTCACGAACGTGCCCCACCAGCCCACCGACGCCGTGCCGGAGAGGTAGAGCGGCAAGCGGAGCCCGAGGCCGACGTCCTTGTCCGGCTTCTCGGGGTGCAGCGCGGTGCCGGTCCACAGCCACACGCAGATCAGGCCAATGCCCACCATGAAGCTGAGGATCGCGAGCCGCCACCAGCCGAACGTCCCGAACACGAAGAAGCCACCCACCGTCACGGCCGAGAGCAGCGGCAGAAAGCTCGGCCCGGGCAAGCGCTGACACTGCACCGGCTGCGCGTCGACCACCGAGGTGACCAGCGTCTCGCGCTTGCCTTCCTCCGCGTCCGGCAGGTAAAAGCGGCCCTCGTCGATGTCGCGTAGCAGGTTCGGCTGATCCCAAAGCGGGTAGCGGGTGTCGATCTCGGGGATGGAGCGGATGCCCCAGGGCTTGGCGGGCATGTCCTGCACCCACTCGAGCGTGCCCGCATTCCAGGGGTTTCGGGGCGCATACGGCTGGCTGCGCTTGGGCCGAAGCACGTCCCAGACCACGACCGCGATGCCCGCCGCGAGCACGAACGCGCCTACGCTGGAGGTCAGGTTCAGGTCGTCGACGCCGAGCTGGCTCGGGTACGTGAACACGCGCCGCGGCATGCCTCGCAGCCCGCTCAAGTGCATCGGCAAGAACGTCAGGTTGAAGCCGACGAACGCGAGCCAGAACGCGATCGTGCCGAGCCGATCCGACAGCTTGCGGTCCGCCACGATCGGATAGAAGTAATACAGACCGGCGATCAGCGGGAAGATCGCGCCGCCGATCAGCACGTAGTGGAAGTGCGCGACGACGAAGTACGTGTCGTGCGCTTGGAAGTCGAAGGTGGCGATCGCCACCATCACGCCGGTCAAGCCGCCGAGCACGAAGATCGCGAGCGAGCCGAGCACCCACAGCATGGGCACCGAGCGCACCACCCGTCCGGCGAGCAAGGTGGCGAGGAAGCAGAAGAACTGCACGCCGGTGGGGATGGCGACCGCGGTCGACGCGGCGGAGAACAACCCGAGCGAGACCCCGGGCAGCCCGGTCGTGTACATGTGGTGGACCCACAAGCCGAAGCTCAGGAAGCCCGTGCCGATCGCCGCCAGCACCACCCAGCCGTAGCCGACCATCGGCTTGCGCGCGAAGGTCGGCACGATCATCGCCACCAGCGCGATCGAGGGCAGGAAGATGATGTACACCTCGGGGTGGCCGAACAGCCAGAACAGGTGTTGCCAGAGCAGCGGGTCACCACCGCGCGCAGCGTCGAAGAAGGGCCAGTGGAACGCGCGCTCCACCTCCAGCATCATGCTGCCCGCGATCAGCGGCGGGAACGCGAACACGATCATGATCGCGCCCACCAGCGCGTACCAGGCGTAGAGCGGGATCAAGTTGATGCGCATGCCGGGCGGGCGACACTTGAGCGCGCCCACGATCAACTCCACGGCCGAGGCGATCGCGGCCACCTCGATGAACGAGAAGCCGAGCAGCCAGATGTCGGGCCCGATGTCTGGCTGGAAGGCCGAGGTAAGGGGGGGGTACATGAACCAGCCACCGCGCGGCGCGGCGTCGAAGAAGATCGAACCGCACAGAAAGATGCCGCCGATCAGGAAGCACCAGAAGCCGAACGCGGCCAGCCGCGGGAACGGCAGATCGCGCGCCCCCAGCATCTGCGGCATCAACACCACCGCCACCGCCTCGAAGATCGGGATCGCGAACAGGAACATCATCACGGAGCCATGCACCGTGAAGGCTTGGTTGTAGAAGTCTGCAGACAGGAAGTCGTTGTTGGGGACGGCGAGCTGGATGCGCATCAACAGCGCCAGCACGCCCGCGTAGAGCAGGAACAGGAAGGCGAGCGCGGTGTACCACACGCCCACCTCCGTGTTGTTCACGGCCGACCAGTAACGCCAGCCGGAGGGTGCATCCCAGACCTCGATCAGACGCTCGGCTTGTGCTCGCTGGAGCGACTCGGGCGGGGCCTCGGCGAGCGGTTGCACGTCCCCGCTCGGGCGCTCGGCGTCTTGCTCCCTCATTGCAGGCTCCCGAGGTACACACTCAGATCTCGCAGACGCGCCGCCGGCACCATGCCGAATGCGGGCATGTGCACGCCCGGCTTGACCACGTCGGTGTTCGTCAACCAGCGCAGGCGCGAACGGTCGTCGTTGGAGAACAGACCCGCCCCGAGCGTGAGCCGGCTGCCGACGTGCGTGAGATCCGGAGCCAGGGAGGCGCGAGCCACCTCGCCGCGCACGGTATGGCAGGCGCCGCAGCCGTACTCCGCGAAGGCGCGCCGCCCGGGCTCCGCCTCGGCGACCACCCGCGCTGGCGCGCGTTGGCCTGCAAGCCAGGCATCGAAGTCCGCGGGCTCGAGCACCCGCACGGAGAACGCCATCCAGGCGTGGGACGTGCCGCAGTACTCCGCGCACGCGCCCCGGTACTCTCCCGCGCGCGTGGCGGTGACCGCCAGCCGCGTGGCGCGGCCAGGGATCATGTCCACCTTGCCAGCCAGACTGGGAATCCAGAACGAGTGAATGACGTCGGCGCTGGTGAGCAGGAATTGCACTGGCCGTCCGCGCGGCAGCACGATCTCGTTGGCAAGCTCGAAGCCCTCGCCGGCGCGGGGCTCGTAGCGCACGCGCCACCACCACTGCAGGCCCTCGACGTGGACGCGCAGGCTGCCTGGCGGCGCGGGCGCCAGCTGCGACGGCAACATGCGCAGCCCGTACACCAGCAAGGCGCCGAGCACGAGCGTGGGAAACACGACCGCACCGCCGAGGATCAAGCCATGCCCGAACCTGACGCTGCGCGGCTCGCGCGGCGCGTAGACCGCGTACAACGCCAGCGCGAGCACGGCGACGAAGATCAGCCCGCCGCCGACGGTCATGATCCAAAACAGCTCGGCGATGTCGCGCGCGGCCGGGCCCGACGGCGCCAGCGCCGACTGCACACCGGTGCAGCCGCTCACCGCCAAACCGCTCGCCGCGACGGCTCTCGCCGACAGCGTCGAGCCCATGCCAAGCCGAAGCGCCACGGGCCGGATAGTACGTCCAGCGCGGCCCCGCGAAATGGCAGCTACCCTGCCCCGAGCGCGTACATGGCCAGCACCCCCAGGCTGCCGAGCACGATCACGGCGACTGAGTCCCAGCCCATGCGCCACAGCGTGCGGTCGCGGCGCTCGAGCATGCCGATCAGGTAGATCGTTGTGAGCACGATTCCAAGGCCCGCCGAGAACACGGTCGGCACCAGCGCGTCCGCGAACAGCGCTCCTTCGCTGATCAATGCGACCAAGATCAACAACGCCACGTCGAAGCTGTTGGAGCCGAACACGTTGGAAACGGCGGTCACACCATGCCCGCGCCGGCTCGCGCTCAGCGTGGTGGAGAGCTCCGGCAGCGAGGTGACGATGGCCACCAACGTGAAGCCGAGGAAGCTCTGAGAGGCGCCCGTGCTACGCGCTACCTGCTCGGTGCTGAGCACGATCGCGTAGCCGCCCGCGCACACGGCCGCGCTGCCCGCCGCGAAGCGCAGCCAGAGCCCGCGCACGCCAGGAGCCGCCGGCGACTCCTGCTCCTCAGCCTCCTCGGCGCTCGCGACCGGCTGGCCGCTCTCGCTCGCAGCGATCCAGCCAGGCCGCGCGCGCGCCCGCATCGTCACCCACGCGGTGAGCACGAAGACGGCGGCGATCAGTCCCGCGCCGACATCGGCGACCCACGGCAGGTGACGGAAGTGGGTCTCCATACCGGCGGCCATCACGGTGGTCGCCAGCAGGCAGATCAGGCTCACCCCTTGGAGCAGCAAGCCGAACGAGGGCACCTTGCCGGTGAGCGCGCCCGGCTTTCCGACCAGGTCTGCGATCGCCAACACCATGGTCTGGAACACCACCCCGCCGAGCAAGTTGTTGATCGCGAGCGCCGGCTCGCCCCGCAGCGTCGCGGTGACGGAGGTGGCAATCTCCGGCAGCGAGGT